>NZ_LZKE01000041.1:0-102645 GCF_001672675.1 Mycobacterium sp. E2327 | reverse complement strand
GGGCTCCCCGGCCTGCGGGCCGTGGAGCGGAACCTGCTGGACACGTTCAATGCCTACTCACTGACGTTTACCGGCCGCGCCGCTGCCGCCGGCCCCGCCGGCGCCACCCGTGCCGACCAGCCCCGCGGGCCCGCCAGGTCCGCCGGCGTTACCGGCCGCCCCGGAACCGCCGGCCCCGCCGGAACCGAGCAACCACCCGCCGGGCCCGCCGGCGCCGCTGGTCCCGGGGGCGGCGTTGGCGCCGTTGCCGATCAGCGGCCGGCCGGTAAACGTCAGTGAGTAGGCATTGAACGTGTCCAGCAGGTTCCGCTCCACGGCCCGCAGGCCGGGGAGCCCCAGAATCGCTGCGCTGCTGGCCTCAGCGGCCGCGTATGTGCCGGCGCCGCCGCTCAGGGCCTGCATGAACTGCTGCTGAAACGCGACCGCCTGGGCGCCCAGCGTCTGATACGTCTGCGCGTAGTTGCCGAACAGCCGCGCAATCGCGGCGGACACCTCGTCGGCGGCAGCCGGCGCGATCCCCGTGGTCGACGGGGCCCACGACGCCGTCGCCTCTTTGATCGCCTCCCCGATTCCGTTCAAATCCGCCGAGGCCGCGGCCAAGGCCTCCGGTGCTGCGATCAAGTAAGTCGACATCTGCGGCTCCCCTCAACTTCATCGGGGTGACTCGAACCGGCAAACTGTATTTAACAAGACCCGGGTCTGTATAGCCCAGGTATTTCCGTACAGAGGTGCGGTTTCTTTGCGCCACGCGGCTGCGATGACCGCTCGACGAGACGCGCTATGAGCCCGCCGCGTGGGCCAGATCGATGGCGTACTGGCTCACGAAGGTGCCCGCCGGCGGATCACCTTTGTCGCAGGTTCCATCGGACTCGCCGGGACGTTTGATCCACAGATAAGCGTCGGCGTGCGCGCCCGCGGTCGCGGTGGTCGGGGCAGCGCCGAGCCCTCGGCCGCTGGGGTTGCACCAGTTGAGCCCGGAGTCGGGCGCCGGCCCGGCGCCGTTGCGTGACGTGTCGATCACGTAGTGCGAACCGTTGGTGAGCCCCGAAATCGCTTCCCCGTAACCGATTTCGTCCCCGGTGGTGTAGAAGTTCGCCGTGTTCAGGCTGAAACCCCGTGCCCGGGCGACGTCGACCTTGTTGAGCCTGGCGGCCATGTCCTCGGCGCTGTGCCAGCGCAAGTGGCCACCGTCGACGTACACGGCTGTCGCCGGACTGCGCGTCAGCGTGTCGACCGCATAGCGAATCAAGTCGTAGCGTTCCTGGCGCTGGTCGGCCGACAGGCAGTCGGCCATGGCCAGCGCATCGGGCTCGAGGATGACCGCCGTCCGCGTACCACCCACCTGGGAGGCGATCCCGTCGATCCACCCGCGGTAGTCGTCGGCCGTCGCCATGCCGCCCGCGGCGAAGCTGCCGCAGTCGCGGTGCGGGATCCCATAGATCGCCAGGACCGGGATGGCGCCGGCAGCTGCCGCGTCGCTGGTGTACTTCGCGACCGTCGACGCGGACGAGCCCGGGACGATCCAGTACGCCTGCGGCGTGTTGGCGATGGCGGTCAACTCGGCACTTGGCGGATCGGCATGCTGTGCCGCCCGCATGGCCGCCGAGTTCGGATTGACGTAGAAGGGCATGCCGGCCAACGGGTTGGCGTCGTCGACCAGCCGCACCGATGTGGCCCGGTCCCCGAGTAAACAGATTCCGGCAACGGTCGCAACCGTTAGGAGAGGGGCGATCCAGCGCGCGACTGCGCCAGTAGCTGAGAACGTCACCCCAGGAAATTAGCAGCACGGGACGCCGATCGCGGACGTAGGTGAGGGCGCGCTGCGTGCGCCTGTTCGCCCGCGAGACCGCGCGTCTACACCGAAATGATCGGACCGAGGCAAACCGTCGGGTTTCGCGGCCTGCGCTAGCATCGTAGCGATTCGTGCGGGTGTGGCTGAGTGGCTAGGCAGCGGCCTGCAAAGCCGTATACACGGGTTCGAATCCCGTCACTCGCTCCGCGAAACGCGGCCCTTAGCCGCACAGCCACCCGCGCCTAACGGTCATCAGTCGGCCGAAACGTCTATTCTCCAGCTTTCGGCCGGAGGTTACGTAATTCGCCAGCATAAGGCCCGATTTAAAGGGCGGTAACCTTCAGGTTCCTCTTTCGATTTCTGCGAACGATCGTTATGGTGTGTGAAGCACGGCACATCGCGCGTCGGGGAGCGGCGCGCCGCGTCCCGCATGACCGATCGCATCATTTGGGAGGGCAACTGATGACTTCGTCCACGACCTCGCCGCCGCACACCACGGTGGATAGCCGCGGCCACTTCTCCCTGGCGAGCCAGCGCGCGATCCTGTGGTGGGGCGTGGTTCTCGCCATCGTCTACGCGCTCGCCTTCGTATTCCTACTGCAGCAGTGCCCGTTGAAGAGCCCGCAGTGGTCGGCCGACCAGATCGCGCAGTGGTACGTGAACAACGGGACCAAGGTCAAGTGGGGCGCGGTCATCTGCAGCTGGACCGGGTGCTTCATGGTGCCGATCTGGGGCGTGTTCGCCGCACAGATGGCCCGCGTGGAACCCGGGCGATGGAAAGTATGGAGCGCGCTCACCCTGGCGAGCGGCGCATTGATGTCGATCTACCTGGCGCTGCCCCCGATGATGTGGGGGGTGGCGGCCTACACCGCACCGCGGAAGAACTCCGAGGTCACCGCCCTCATGCACGAGCTGGCGTCCCTGACGATGACCACGACCGACCAGGCATACATCTTCGCCTGGATCGCCGTCACGGTGATCGCCCTGCGGCCGGCCACCCAGCGGATCAAGAACAACCCCTTCCCGCGCTGGTGGGCCTACGGCTCGCTGTGGATCACCTTCATGTTCGAGGCGGGCGCGTTCGCGTTCCTGCCGCGCACCGGCCCGTTCGCCTGGAACGGACTCCTGGTGTTCTGGTCGCCATTCATACTGTTCACCATCTGGATCATCATCCAGAGCAACCTTTGCTTCCGGGCCATCCGGGCCCAGCGCGAAGACCCCGACGAGAATTACTTCGCCTAGGCCGTTAGCCGACGCCGGGTTATGCCGGACGCCCGGCGATGCCGTGGGCGACCAACGGCGGGCGCGACGGGCACGATCGAGTCCTCGAGCATCACCGCGCCGATGACCTGGGATTCCTTGTGCTGCATGTGATTTCGTAGCAGTGTTTCGCCACGCATTCGGATCCGTTCCCGGCCGGATACCCGTTGCAGATGGTCAACGAAGGTGTGCCTCCGGCGCCGACGGTCACACCTGCACCGGCCAGGCGCCGCGATGCCGATGCCCCATGCCGTCGGTGAATTGCCATCCGTCCGTTGACTCCCGCCCGCCCATATTTGGAGATGCCATGCGCGACGACGGCTTAACCCGCGGATCCTCTGGGCATCGCGTGGGACTCGCGCCAGCCGTGCGGCGTCGTTCGAGCCTCAGAAGGTGGCGGTCGATGCCAAAATGGCGGGGTGTCGAGTAAGCCAAAGGTCGACGGCCAGCCGGTGGCACGCGGTGAGGGGCGGCGTTTACTACTGGAATCGGCCCGCGCCCTGTTCGCGGAGCGTGGCTACGCAGGCACCAGCACACGGGAGATCGCGCGAGCGGCGTCCGTGACGGAGCCAATGATCTTCCGGCATTTCGGATCCAAGGCGAAACTGTTCGAGGAAGCCGTGCTGGCCCCGTTCAGCACCTTCGTATCGGAGTACATCGCGGAATGGGCTGCGCGCCCACGCGGCGTGAAAAGCCCGTATATGGAGGCGCGCGACTTCTATCGCGGGGTGTACGACGTGCTGACCGAGAATCGGCGACTTATCCGCGAGATGATCGGTGGCCGTGCAACGGGTTCACTGGCGGCCGACACCATGTCGACGCCGCAGCTGGGCGTGCTCCTCGAACGCTTCGAGGAATTCATCGAGCGCGAGCGCGATGCCGGTGGGTTCCGTGACTTCGACCCCGCGGTCATGACCCGGCTGATGTTCGGGCTTGTGTTTTCCGTTGCGATATACGGGGACTGGATGTTCGAGGGCGCAACCCGCCCGCGCCCGAGCGTCGACGCTTTCATCGACGAAATGGCACGTCTGACCATCTATGGCGCCTATCCGGAGGGCGCCGTGCCACCTGCGGCACTGTGAGCGACGCTTAGCCGCTCGTTAACCCTCGTTCACGAGTATTAGGAGAATCCGCCGTTGCCGCGGCTCGGTCGTCGTATCGTGGGCGACGTGCTCACGGTTTGGCCCTTTGTCGGACGCGCGCAGGAGCTGTCAGAAATCGAGCGCGTCCTCACCGATGGTCTGAGCAGCGGTGTGGTGCTCGCCGGCGTTGCCGGTGTGGGTAAGACCCGGTTGGCGGTCGAGGCGCTCGCACTGGCCGAGCGCCATGGGTTCGCCGCGATGCGAGCGACGGCGACCAACACCGCGCGCGGTATCCCCTTCGGTGCGGTGGCGACAATTCTCCCGATATCGACGCAATCACCTGCCGTGAACGATCGTGCCGCAATGATCCACCGCATGTCGCAGGCGCTGGTCGAGCGCGTGGCGCCACGGCGTCCCGCCTTGCTGGTCGACGACGCCCACCTCCTCGACGATGCGACCGCGACACTCGTCCATCAGCTTGCGACCTCGGGTGCCGCATTCGTGCTGCTGACCGTGCGAACATCCGAACCGGTGCCCGACGCGGTGCTCACCCTTTGGAAAGACCGGCACGCCGAACGCATTACGGTCGAGGGTCTCGGCCCGGAGTCGGTCGGAGAAATCCTCGGCGCGGTGCTCGGCGGCCCCGTCGATCATGGACTGGTGCGACGACTGGTCGCGCGTACTCGCGGAAATGCGCTGTTCATTCGAGAACTCGTTTTGGGTGCGGTCGAGGACGGCAGCCTCCGCAACGACGAAGGCCTGTGGCGCCAGGTGCGTTCTATCAGACCGTCGGAGCGGCTGGTGGAGCTGGTGCAGGCGCGGCTTTCGCTGTTGAGCCCGGCGCAGCGCGCCGTGTTGGAACTCTTGGCCTTCGGCGAGCCGCTGGGATCAGAACTGTTGCGTATGCTCGCCGACCCGGAATCGATCGACGAGCTGGAGCGTCGCGGCCTGATCGTCAGCGAGATGTGTGACCGGGGACTGCAACTGAGACTGGCGCACCCACTGTATGCGGACGTCGTTCGCGCGAGGACGCCTGCCATTCGGACCGTCTCCGTCGCCCGCGCCCTCGCCGAAGCGGTCGAAGCCGCCTTCGAAGCTGAAAACCTGCGGCGCCCGGAAGACACGCTGCGGATCGCCACCTGGCACCTCGAGTGCGGAGGCGGGTCCTCCTCGTTGATGCTCGAGGCAGCCCAGGCAGCGCGTGGGAGTTATGACTTCGACCTTGCCGCCCGGCTCGCTGAGGCTGCCGTCGAGCGTGGCGCCGGCTTCCCCGCGCGACTGTTGGCGATACAGGTGGCGGCATTGCGCGGCCGAGGCGTCGAGGTCGAGCGCAACCTCGAGCAGCTTGCCGCGGCCGCGAGAACCGATGCCGAGCGGGGAGCGGTCGCACTGACCCGGCTCGACAACGTCGCGTTCAGTCTCGCGAAGATCGACGACGCATTGCGTCTGGCGGAGGGCGCCGAGGCGGAGATCGCGGATCCGATGTGGAAGGACGAGGTGCGCGCTCGGCGGGCGAGCCTTCTGCTGGTCGCCCCCTCGGGCGGGCCGCGAGCCGCCGTGGCGGCGGCTGCGCCGTTGCTCGAGCGGACCACCGGCAGCGCCAAGGTGTGGGCCTGCTTTACCGTGTCGTGCAGCCTTACCCGTGTCGGCCGCATGCACGAGGCGCTGCACTGGGCGCACGAAGGGGCTGTCGAGCACCTGAAGCTGCGGGAGCCCATCGAGTGGCATCCGTGGATCCATAACTACAGCCGTGGCGAAGCCCTGGCCCAACTCGGCCGGCTCCGCGAGGCCGGCGCGCTGGCCGTCGAGCAGTACGAGCTGGGGATCGAGGAGCGTTCCGTGGAACGCCAAGCCTTCTTCGCCTGGCAACTCGCGACGCGGGTGGGGGAGCAGGGCGACGTCCGCTCGGCGATCCAACGCTGCCGTGAGGCCCGCGCGCTTTACGAGCAGTTGGGCCGGCCATTTTTCGTCCGGCACTGCCTGGTTCACCTGTCGCTCGCGCTCGCCCTCGGAGGCCAGGCCGACGACGCGGTCGAGACCCTGACGGGCCTGGATGCGATGGACCTTTCGCCCCAGTTGTTCGCCTATAGCGGCGACCTGCTGCAAGCACGCGCGTGGACCGCCGTCGCGCAGGGCGATATCAAGGCCGCCCGCGATTTTCTCCAGGAAGGGCTGACGCTCGCCGAGACCACCGGTGATCTCATCGGGCAGGCCTCCGCCCTGCACGGTTTGGCGCGCCTGGGGCAGGCCAGGCGCGCGGCGCCCCGCCTCACCGCGCTCGCCGGCGAAATCGAAGGCGACTTGGTCGCCGGCCGGGCCGCCCATGCCAGGGCGCTGGCCCGCGGCAACCCCGACCGGCTCCACGACGTGTCCGAGCTCTTCGAGGGCATGGGCGCATCTCTCCTTGCTGCGGAGGCCGCGGCGGCGGAGGTCCCCATTCGCAGGCGAAGGGGCGAAATCCGAAAAGCCACCGCCGCCCGACGCCGGGCCGACGCCTTATTGCAAGGCTGCGACGGGGCGGTAGTGCTCGCTGTCGGCGGGCTGGGCAACGAAACCGCGCTTACCCCTGCCGAATTGCGGGCGGCGATGCGCGCCGTGGTGGGCTGTTCAAACAAGCAGATCGCCGAGGAGTTCCACCTGTCGGTGCGGACCGTCGAGCATCAGCTTCAAAGCGCCTACGACAAGCTGGGCATCTCCCGGCGGGACGAGCTGGCCGACGTGCTGCCCGCCGCGACGCATTGAGGGCTGCCGTCGGCCGATTTGGGTAGTGGCTACCCATGCGCGCGCATATCTCGCACTGGTTGCATCTCCGCTGTCGGATTGCCGCCCTTGACGGCGGCTGCCGCGACAAGTCCAATGCCGAGACGAATGAGGTGCCAGGTGACCGCCACGAATGAAATTCTTTCCCCCGCCGTCGAAGTGGATGAGGCTCTCATCGAAGCGGCCGAAGCGTTGATCCCTCAACTCGCCGCCCGCGCCGACGATGCGGAACGCCAGGCAGGCCTGCCCCAGACGACGATCGGCGAACTCGACGACCTCGGAATCCGGCGGATGGCGCTGCCCAAGAGCGTCGGTGGCCTGGAGGCCTCGCCGAGGACCATCGTCGCCGTGACGGAGGCGCTCGCCCGCGGGTGCGCCTCGACGTCCTTCATCAACACCGTGTACACGGCCGCCGCGTACCTGATTTGTCAGCTTCCCGATCCCGGCTGGCAGGCCTTCACCTCGAGCGACAACCCCACCTCCACGATCACCGTCAATCCCGGCGGCAAGGCGGTTCGGGAGGGCAATGGCTACCGCATCGCGGGTAAGTGGCCATTCGGAACCGGCCAGCAATATTCCGGCTGGTCTTTCGTTGCCGCGCTCATCGACGGTCCGGGCGATATCCCAGATGCTGGCTTCTTCCTCGTCCCGCGGCACGAGCTCACTGCACTCGACGACTGGAACGTGACCGGTCTGTGTGGAACTGCGTCAAACACCCTTGCGGGAGAAAACATCTATGTTCCCGAGGAGCGGGTGCTGCGTATCGGCGACTTCCTTGCGGGACGGTCGGACTCAAGCCTGGTCCGCGACAACCCGTACTATCAGCATCCCGCCGCGGCCTTCACGTTGGCGTGTCTGCCGGGCACTCCGCTGGGTGTCGTCGCGGCCGCGCTCGAAGTCTTCCGCAGTCGCGTCGGCAAGCGCGGCATCACCTACACCTCCTACCTGCGGCAGGCCGACGCCGCGCTAACTCATCACCAGATCGACACCGCGACAATGAAATTGGATCAGGCGCGGTTCCACGCCGAGCGCCTCGCCGACACCGCGTCGAGGCGGGCCTCCGACTTGGACCTCGAGACCCGCGCCCGCTGCCGCGCCGACACCGGCTGGACGGTGCGCCTGTGTCGGGAGGCCGCGGACGTCATCCAGGCCGCGTCCGGCGCGAGCGCCATCCATCGCAAGGACGCGCTGCAGCGCATGATGCGCGACATGCAGGTGATCTCCGTTCACTCTCTGCTGTTGCCGACGACCAACTCCGAGGTCTACGGGCGGGTGCTGTGCGGCCTGGATCCCGACACGGCCTTCCTGTGAGCAGATCGCGATGACCATCACCGACGAGCCGCTCGGTACCCGCGAGCCCGCGCGCCTCAAGCCGCGAACGCCGTCGTGGGGCTGGCCGCAGTGGCTGGCCGTGGCGGCCGCGCCGTTCCTGTTCCTCGAGGGTTGGACGCTGATCGCCTGGCTGATGGACGGGCCGCATCAGGTGACCATGTACCGCGGCCACAGTCACGGTCTTGAGTGGTGGGGAGCCCGCATCACGGAGGCGGCGGTCATCGTCATCGCCGTGGTCGTGGCGACCAAAGTGGTGCGCGATTGTCTGCGGCAACGGCGGATCCTCACGTTCGACGTGATGCTCTGTGCCAGTACGGCATTGATGATCTGGGGATGCGGCGGGCTGAACGTCTTCCAGCCGAATTTCGTCTACACCTCGGAGTTCGTGAACCTCAACGACCCGTGCGGCCACCTGCCGTTCGTGGTGAACCCCGATTGCGGCCGCCTTCCCTTCCCGCTGATCTTCCTCGGCCTGCTGTTCACGTTCGGGTTGCCGGGCATCGCCATGCTGGCCAACGTCGTCGTCGTCCGCCCGGCGCGGCGCCGATGGCCGGAGCTGTCCAACGCCAAGCTGTTGGGGTTGATACTGGTCTTCACCGCGGTGATCTCGCTCGCCGAGCCGTTGGCGATCATCCCCTTGCACCTGTGGAGTTACCCGGGGGGCCCGTGGGCGATTCGCCTGGGTGGCGACGCATGGCGCTGGCCCATCTTTCCCGAATACTTCGTCTTCATCCTGTTCGCCGGTCTCCCGGCGGCGCTGCGGAATCTTCGAGACGACCGCGGCCGCAACGTCCTCGAACGCGGCCTGGACCGCTACCGGCCCGGTGTGCGGACGCTGATCATCTTCCTGGCGACTTATACGGCGATCCAACTGGTGCTGTGGATTCCTGGCACTATGCCCGACTGGATCCTGGGATGGCGGGCAACCGAGTGGGCCAAGTTGCCGCTTTCGGTCAACAACGGGCTGTGCGATCAACCCGGTGTGATCGAAGGTACGCGGTACGGACCCTGCCCCGGCAGCCCGGGCTACCGGATGCCCGTGAGTGGGTCGCTGCCGGGCAAGTCGCCCTAGTTCGCGCGCTGTGATTTGCGGAGCAGCAAATTGATCGCCGGAGACTGCATGACTCCGTGTATCCGGGCACGCAGGCGGCTTGGGGGGGTTGGGATACCGAGTGCGCAGTCGAACGCGCGTAGACACATTTCGGTGAGGTCAGCCCGCGAGATGCTCTGCGATTGAATCCATTTCACGCAGGCGGCCCGAACAAACGCCAACCAGCCCTCGACTGCGATCTCGGTGGCATCGCGCGGGCTGCCCTCGGCGACGAGTTGGTCGGTCAGGCGCTGGCCGACGACGTTGAGTTCCTGAGCGATGATCGCCTGGATCGCCGGGTCATCGGACAATGCGCCGCGGTTGATCGTGACTGCCTCGAAAGGGTGATCGACAAACGATTGGATGTGGGCATCGAGCGCGGTGGCCAGCTGTTCCGCCAACGGTAGCTGCGGATCGTTGTGAACGCGTGCCAGAAACCGGTCACTGGCGCGCTTAAATATCGCTATGTATAGGTCTCGCTTACTCGAAAAGTGATGATAGAGCAACGATCTCGACACCCCGGCGCGCGCGGCGATCTCCTCCATCATGACATCTTCGTAGGGCTTTTCCGCGAACAGCGCCGCTCCGGTGTCGAGCAGATGTTCGCGTCGCTGCTGCGGCTCCAGCCGGCGTCGCGTCACGTGCAGTCACCCCCCGACACCGCAACCGTGGGCTTGTAAAGCCCCGACCCGCTATGGGGCCAACTGTACCGACCGAAGCGAAACTCGCGCTCGCCGTGGAGCACGCCACGCTAGCCGTGGGAATTCGTATCGAGACTCGGTCGCTCGCGTGCCGGCGAGGCCTCGATCAACCGCAGACCGCCTGGGTATGCCGCGCGCACCCGCACAGCGTCATAGTCCCCGTGGGTCACCGCCTGCCGATGGTCCTCGCGACCCAGTGCCGACGAGCGACCGTCCAGCCAGCAGTTAGGTCGCGAGGAGCTGTTGCATCTGGCCGATCTCTGCCTGCCTCGCCTTGACGATCTGTCTGGCGAGGTTGATCGCGTCCACGTTCTTTCCGCTGGTGACTTCGGCGTTGGCCACCTCAACTGCCCTCTGGTCGAGACCGATCATTGACTTCAGCCAAAGCGTGTCGAACTCGGGGCCGTGCAGCGATTCAAGGCTGGCCATGGTGTTGTTATCGATCGTTCCCCCGGTTGGACTCCCGGGCCCGACGTCGCCGGGTTTGTTGTCCTGGCCCTCCTTCCATTGCGCCCGGAGGGCCTTCAGCACCTGCGTGTCCACCTCCATGGCCGCTGCGGTCTTGGCGGCGAAGCTGACCAGTTCCGGGTTGCCGGACCGATCCGAGACCAGGCGCGACATGCTGATCCCCTGCTCCTCTTGGGTGGTCATGTTGTTCGCGAAAGCGACATCGGCGGTGTTGTTGGCGGCCGGCTCGCCGGTTATCAAGGGTTTGTCGTCTGAGCGTGTGGAATGGGCGTGGTCGTCAGATGGCGAGCTGCCGCACGACGTCAAGAGCAACACGGAAGACGAGGCCGCGAGAGCGGCGGTAATTCGCGCGGTGAGCGACGGCACGGCGCCAGCGTAGTGGACGTGCGGATGCTCCCGCCTTTAATCCAGCGTCGGCCGCGAGCTCGAGATCACGTCAGTACCGGCCAGTACTTTTTTACTCACACGTCAAATTATGACATCCCGTGTGTTCCAAATGATTTGGCCCAGAATTGGAGGTGCGGATGCTGCCGCGGGTCAACAAATGGATCTGAAGGCCGCTTAAAATACTTAAAATAGTTGTGCCCCGGTTGAGGATGAATGCCAGCCGGGGCGGGCGCTCTGGCGGCGACGTGGTCCCCGTGTGACATGGCCGAAGAGAGTATAGCGGCGCTAAACCATAGCGCCGAAAGCTTATTCACGGTCGCGCTGGACCCGGGGCGCCCGTCCGCGGGACGGACCGCAGGAGCCCAATGTTCTCAAATTGCCCCACGGACCGCCCTGGAATCTTGTTTAATCTTGATAAAACAACGCCAGCATCACCGGTCGGGTGGCCTCGCCGATCGGCCGCCGCGATTTGCTTGGTGATCCAACCAAAGACCAAGCAACCCAGGGTAAATCGAGCAGGCCGTAGGAGCCCCATGGACTATGGTAAAAATTTTGAGACGACAAGGACCGAAAACTATTGACTTAAGTCTGGCTGCTGAATAATGTGGTCCCGCACACGTCAGGCGAGAGTGTGTGGTCCCGCACACATCAGCTCGAAGCCGGACCAGGACGAACGAGCGAGATGGATACCGATGGGGGAGACAGAACTAGTGCGTGGAACCTGTCCGCATCCGGCGAGCGAGCGGGCGGAGGCGCCGTTTGGGGCCCGCCGTCGCGCGCTCGGGGCAGCCATTCCAGCGATCGTCAAGCACAGTAATCGGGGCCGCTGATGGTCTCCAGCGCCCCGCTAGTCGGGCTGGCCAAGCCGTTCCGAACGCCGCTCCGCGAGGTCGGCGGCTTCATCGCGCTGGCGCTGGACACCTGTATTCAAGCCGCGCGGCCGCCGTTCTTCTGGCGTGAGTGCATCGAGCAGTGCTGGTTCGTCGCTCGGGTCTCGACCCTGCCCGCCATCGCGCAATCGATCGCTTTCAACGGAATGGTTGTCTTCCTCTTCGGCGTCGCGGCGGTCTCCTTCGGTGCCGGCGACATCAACGGGGCGGCCTCAGGACTGGCCACCATCTCGCAGATCGGCCCCGTTACCACGGTGTTCGTCCTCAGCGGCGCTGCCGCCACGGCGATGTGTGCCGACCTGGGCGCGCGCACCATCCGCGAGGAGATCGACGCCATGAAGGTGTTGGGCATCGACCCGGTCCACAGGTTGGTGGTGCCCAGGGTGGCCGCGTTACTCATCACCGGGAATCTGATCAACGGCGTCGTTATCATCGCCGGACTGAGCGCCGACTACATGTTCGCCACTTACGCTTTGAACGGCAATCCCGGCGCCTTTGCCTCGAGCGTGACGCTGCTTACCAACTTTCCGACGGTGATCGTCAGCTTCGTCAAAGCCTCAGTTTTCGGAATGCTCGCCGGCTTGATCGCCTGTTACAAGGGAATCACCGCGGGCGGCGGCCCACAGGGTGTTGGTAATGCGGTCAACGAGACCGTGGTGTACACGTTCATGGCCCTACTGATCGCGAACATCATCATCAGCGTCATAACCGCGACAACCACGTTGGCGACATGATCGACGACGTAAAGGTGGTGACCACCGCTCGCTTCCCCCGGCTGACCCGCAGCGCGCGGACCTGGGCGGGCGAATGGAATCGCCTCGGCGAGCAAACGGCGTTTTATGTCCAGGCGCTCGCGTCCACTCGCGATGCTCTCATCAAATACAAGGCCGAAACGCTGCGCGTCCTCGCCGAGATGAGCTTGGGCGTCGGCGCGCTCGCCCTGATCGGCGGCGAAGTCGTGATCCTCGCGGTCCTGACGGGGAGTGCCGCGGCCATCGTCGGCATTTTTGGCTACGTCCAAGCGAGCAGCCTCGGCGTTGGCGCCATCGCGGGGTTCTTCTCCGCATACGCGAACGTTCGTTTGCAGCTTCCGCTCATTGTGGCCAACGGACTGGCGGCCACCATCGGCGCCGGCGCCACCGCGCAACTCGGGGCGATGCGGATCAGCGAGGAGATCGACGCGCTTGAGGTCATCGGCATCCGCTCCATCCCGTACCTGGTCTCGACCCGGGTCCTGGGCGGTCTATTGGTGGTGCCCCCGTTGTACTGCGTGACCTTCGTCGGGTCGGTGACCATAACCCGGACCGTTGTGACACTCGCCTACCACCAGGGGTCCGGCGGCTTCGACCACTACTTCAACACGTTCCTGCTGCCTCGTGATGTGCTCGTGTCCGGACTCGAGTGCACCGTGCAGGCGGTCATCGTCATGCTGATCCACACCTATTACGGCTACACCGCCTCAGGCGGGCCGGCCGGCGTGGGTGAGGCTGTCGGGCGTGCGGTGCGTGCCTCCATCGTGGTGTCCATAACCCTGACGTTCGTGCTGTCGCTGGTCCTTTACGGGAAGTCGGGCGACTTCCACCTGTCGGGATAGCGACGATGAGACAGAAACGCAAGCTGCACCCGAGATGGTGGGCACTCATCCTGGTCGGCTCGATCGTCGCGTCAATTCCCCTCGTCGTCATCGCTTTCAACCGAGACTTCACGTCGTATGCCGACGTGACACTCGTGTCGGATCGGGCCGGCCTGGTGATGGACGCGAACTCCGTCGTGAAGTACCGCGGCGTGGAGGTCGGCCGGGTCGCATCGATTGAAGCGAAAGACGGGGCGACCCTTCAGCTGGAGCTGGATCCGGACCAGCTGCAATACATTCCGGCCAACGTCGAGGCCCAGATCAGCTCGCCCACCGTGTTCGGTGCCAAATATGTCGACCTGCGACCGCCCAGCGAGCCGAGTCGCAAACGGCTGGCGTCGGGGGCGGTGTTGAGCACGACCAAAGTGAGCGTCGAAGCGAACACCGTCCTCAAGGACCTGGTGGGTGTGTTGAACCAGATCGACCCCGCCAAAATCAACGCGGTGATCGCCGCGTTGGCGGAAGGGTTTCGTGGCAAGGGCGAGGCGATCGGCCAGGCCATCACCGACTTCAATCAGGTGCTGATGGCGGTCAATCCGCGCAGCGAGTTGATCCGGACCGACTGGCATGCGTTCGAGCGGTTCAGCGACACCTACAGCGACGCGGCGCCGAATCTGATGACCGTGCTGGACGCCGGGAGCGCGGACAGTGCGGTGATCAGCAACGGCGCGAAGGACCTTGATTCCGCGCTTGTCGCGCTCGCGGGCCTTTCCAAGAGCGGTGAACAGCTGATCGGCCCCAACAAGGGCAACATCATCCATTTGCTCAACACGCTCGAGCCGACCACGCGGTTGCTGATGAAGTACAACCCGGAATACACGTGCACGTTCCTCGGCGCCAAGCTCCTTCTCGACAGGGGCTACAGCGACGCGTTCACATTCAATGGACGGTCGTTCATCGCCGATGCGGGACTGATGTTCGGCGACGATGCGTATAAGTACCCGGAGAACCTGCCCGTCATGGACATCAAGGGCGGCCCCGGCGGAACGCCCAGCTGCGGATCGCTGCCCGACGTCGAAAAGAACTTCCCGCAGCGGTACCTGATAACAGATTCCGGATTCGGCAACGGCATGGACGTGCGGCCCAACCCCGGCGTCGGCTTCCCGGGCTATGCCCTCTACTCGCCGGCCACCCGCGGGACGCCCCTGCCGCCGACCCTGAAAGACGAGGGCGGCCCCGCGCCCGGGCCGGTGCCGTATCCGGGCGCACCACCCTACGGTGCGCAGCGATACGCCCCGGACGGGACGCCGCTGTTCCCGTTGCTGCCACCAGCACCCCCGCCCGGACGACCAAAAGACCCGGGCATGGGTAATCCGCCGCCAGGTTCGGAACCATTCGTACCCCCCTACCCGGGGACCCCGCCAAAGCCCCACTAGCGCAACCCGACCCGCGTCCGAGAAAGGCAGACCTTGCGCAAGAACTTCCGAGGCACAGTGTTGCGCTTCGCGATCTATGCCGCCGTGTGCTTGACGGGAATCGCCGTGGTGTTCGCCGTGTTCTCGCAGATCCGCTTCGAGAAGGCGAACACCTACAACGCCGTGTTCGCCAACGTGTCCGGGCTGCGGGAAAACAACTTCGTCCGCATCGCGGGCGTCGAGGTGGGCAAGGTCAAAAAGATCGCCGTCCAGCCCGATTCCACAGTGCGCGTTGAGTTTTCCGCGGATGACTCGGTCGTGCTGACCGAGGGCAGCAGGGCCGCCGTTCGTTACGACGACCTCTTCGGCGGCCGATACATGACGCTGGAGGAAGGCGCGGGGGACCTCAAGAAGCTCGATCCCGGGGCGACCATCCCGCTGAGCCGGACCCAGCCGGCGCTGGACCTAGACGCTTTGATCGGGGGCTTGCGGCCGGTGTTTCGCTCGCTGAACCCCGATCAGATCAACGCGCTGAGCGGCCAGTTGATCCAGGCGCTGCAGGGCCAGGGCCCGACGGTCGGGTCAGTGTTGACCCAGGCCGCCGCAGTCTCCAACACCCTGGCTGACCGGGATCGGTTGTTCGGCCAGCTCATCGCCAACCTGAACACCACGCTCGGTTCGCTTGGCGCCCAGAGCGATCAGGTAGGCAAGGCCGTCGACTCGCTGTCGACACTGATGACCACCCTGCAGGCGCGCAGGGACGATATCGCCCAGGGTTTGAAGGGCGCCGAGAGTCTTTTCGCTGTGGGTTCCGAGGTGCTAACCAGGGCCCGCTCGCCGCTGAAGAAGGTGGTCGACGAAACCGATCGGGTAGCCGGAACCGTGATGGCCGACAAGGACTTCCTGGACAACTTGATCAACACGTTGCCCGACGACTATCGAATCATCGGCAGGGAAGGTCTTTACGGCGACTTCTTCACCTTCTACCTGTGTGACCTGATCCTGAAGGTGAACGGCAAGAGCGGGCAACCGACATACATAACGTTGGCCAGCCAGCGTTCGGGGAGGTGCACCCCGAAATGAGGCGCCTGTATCGACGCCTCTTCGAAATGAGGCAGTTCTCCGAACGCAACCCGTACGTCATCGGCGGGATCGGCATCGCCGTGGTGGTGGTTGCCATACTCCTCGCGACCAACTACGACGAGCTGACGTTCCTCACCGGCGACAAGGAGTACTCGGCGTATTTCGCCGAGGCCGGCGGAGTGGAAACCAATAGCGTCGTTGAGGTTTCGGGTGCCCGGGTCGGGCGGGTGTCCAGCGTCACCCTGGACGGACCGAAGGTGTTGGTCAAGTTCCGCATTCCAGGTGATGTGCGGCTGGGGGACCGCACCGAGGCCGCGGTCAAACTGAAGACGCTGCTGGGTAGCAAGCTGGTCGAGCTCACACCCCGCGGCGAAGGTCGCCTCACCGGGCCCATACCGCTGGAGCGGACCACGTCCGCCTACCAGCTGCCCGATGTGCTGGGTGATCTTTCGACAACCGTCGCCAAGTTGAATACCGACCAACTGTCCAACGCGCTTGCGGTGGTGGCCGGCGAGTTCAGTGGAACGCCACCGGAGGTGAAGGCCGCGGCGGAGGGCGTGGCGCGGTTCTCGCAGACGTTGAACGAACGCGATAAGGAGCTGCGAAACCTGTTGACCAACGCCAGCAAGGTGACCGACGTGCTGGCGAAGCGTAGCGACGAGATCGTCAACCTCGTCGGCGACACCAACACGCTCCTAGCCGCGTTGAAGGCCGAAAGCCGCTCCGTGGATCGCGTGTGGGCGGACCTCGCTGCCATCGCCCGGGCGATCGGGGCAATCGTCGACGACAACCACGCAACGCTGCGGCCCGCGCTGGAGAAGCTCAACGGAGTGGTAGGGCTGCTCAACAACCGCAAGGGACGCATCCAGGAAGCACTCAAGGGGCTCGACAGCTTTGCGCTCGCGCTGGGCGAAGCGGTTGCCTCGGGCCCGTTCTTCAAGGCCTACCTTGTCAACCTGCTGCCCGGGCAATTCGTCCAGCCCTTCATCGACTCCGCGTTCTCCGACCTCGGATTGGATCCCGCCACTCTGTTGCCCTCGCAGCTGACCGACCCCCAGACCGGCCAGCCGGGCACACCGCCGCTGCCGATGCCCTACCCGCGGACCGGCCAGGGCGGCGACCCGCGCCTGAACATTCCCGACGCCATCTCCGGCAACCCCGGGGACCGGCCGTGCAGCGTACCTGGCAGGCCGGGAGCCCCCGGCTGCTATCCGCTCAGACAGGAACCCCCGGCCCCGCCGCCCGGCGGCCCGCCGCCCGGGCCGCCGGCACTGGGGCCGGGGCCCGGCAACGCCTCGACGGGCCCGGTCCAGGAGCCGGCGCCCGGTCAAATCCCGCCGGGCCAATCACCCGTACTGGCGCCGACGGAATCGTTCGGTCCGCGGCCAGGCCCGGCGCAACCCGCCGAGGGGGGTCAACAGTGAAGTCCAGCAAGACAAGAATCGCCTTGGCGGCGGTGCTGGTGCTGGCGTTGATCGGCGGGGTGACCACGATGCTGGGATCCTCCGGTGGCCGCACGAATGTCGTCGGCTACTTCGACAACGCCAACGGCATCTACGTCGGCGATGCCGTAGTGATCCTCGGCGTCGCCGTCGGCAAGATCGAGAAGATCGAACCGCAGCCCGATCGCGTCAAGGTCTCGTTCTGGTATGAGGACAAGTACAAGGTGCCCGCCGACGCCAAGGCGGTGATCCTGTCGCCGTCGCTGGTGACGGTGCGCGCCCTCCAGCTGAGCCCCGCCTACACCGGTGGGCCGGCGCTGGCCAACGGCGCGGTTCTCCCGCTGGCGCGCACCGCCGTTCCGGTGGAGTGGGACGATCTTCGCGGGCAGCTGGAGAAGCTCACCGACGTGCTGCAGCCGACGCAACCGGGTGGGGTCAGCACGTTGGGGGCTTTCGTCAACACCGCGGCAGCCAACTTGCGGGGCCAGGGCACGGACATCCGAGACGCCGTCGTCAAACTGTCCCAGGCGGTCTCGGCGCTCGCCGACCACAGCGGCGACCTGTACGGCACGTTCAAGAACCTGGCGGCTCTGGTTTCGGCGTTGCACGACAGCGGCGCCCTGCTGCGCCAACTGAACCAAAACCTCGCCGCGGTGTCCGGGGCGCTGGCCGACGGCCCCGACAAGTTCGGAGATGCGTTCACCGCGATCAATGAGGTCGTTGGCAAGGCCAAGACTTTCCTGGACGACAACCGCGAGACGCTGGGGGTTACCTCGGACAAAGTGGCGGAGCTGACAAAGGCATTGATCGAGAGTCTCGACGACGTCAAACAAGCGTTGCACATCGGCCCCCACGTGTTTCAGAACGTCTTGAACATCTATCAACCCGCGCAGGCCGCATTCACGGGCGCGATCGCGCTGCAGAACTTTGCCAACCCGTTGCAATTTCTGTGTTCGGCGGTGCAGGCAGCATCGAGGCTGGGCGCCGAGCAGTCGGCCAAGCTGTGTGTCCAATACATGGCTCCGATCGTCAAGAACCGTCAGGTCAACTTCCTGCCAGTCGGATTGAACCCGTTCGTCGGGGCTTCGGCCCGTCCGAACGAAGTCACCTACAGCGAGGACTGGTTGCGCCCGGACTACATCCCGCCACCCGGACCGCCGCCCACGGAGGCGTTCCGCACCGTGCCACCGCCGCCGAACGGGCCACTACCACCGGCGAATGAGATCTTCAACTACTTCGGCAACGGGATGATCAACACCAACGCGCCGAATGTTCCGGCTAAGCCGGCGACCCCGCTGCCCGTCGACCCGGCCACCGGCCTGCGCTCGATGATGTTGCCGACGGACGTCGCGAAGATGGGCGACGTAGGAGGTGGGCATTGAGCGGGTGCAGCTACTGGCGCCGTTCCGGCGCGGTGCTTTTGATCGCTTTAGCGGTCGCCGCGGTTTCCGGCTGCGGCGCCCTCCGGGGCTTCCGCGGCGCGAATTCGCTTCCGCTGCCGGGCCGATTGGGTGTTGGCCCGGGGCACTACACCATCCAGGCACAGATGCCGGATGTCCAGAACCTCAAAGAGAATTCGCGGGTCGAGTTCAACGACGTCCTCATCGGTAACGTCGCCAAGGTCGAGCGCCAGGGCTGGCACGCGCTGGTGACCATGACGATCGAACCCAACGTGGACCTGCCGGCCAACGCGACCGCCACGATCGGTCAGACCAGCCTGCTGGGGACGTTGCACGTCGAGCTGGCTACGCCGCCCGGCGTCCCGAGCAAGGGAAAGCTGCACGACGGGTCGGTGATCCCGCTGTCGTCGGCGGGTGCCTATCCGTCCACCGAACAGACGCTGGGCGCGCTGTCGTTGGTGCTCAACGGCGGCGGTCTGGGTCAGCTTCAAGACATCACCCAGACGTTGAGTACCGCCTTCTCCGGTCGTGAACAAGATCTGAGAAGCCTTATCGGGCAACTGGATAAGTTCACCGCCTACCTCGACGACCAAAAGGGCGACATCATCGCCGCGTTGGACAGCTTCAACAACTTGGTGGGTCAGTTTGCCGATCAGAAGCCGGTCCTGGACAAGGCGCTGAAGACGATTCCAAATGCGATCACCGTCCTGAAGGACGAACGGGAAAAGATCTCCGACGCCCTTGGTCGGTTCAGCTCCTTCAGCGGGGATACGGCCGACGTGCTCCAACAAACCAAGGAGAATCTCATCAAGGAGCTCGGCGATGTGGGCCCGGTCGAGCAATCGCTGGCCAACTCCGGGCTGGCGCTGACTCGCGGGCTCGACTACCTCACGGTCCCGCTGTTCTCGAAGCCGCCTGTGGCCAAATGGATCCGGGGCGACTACGGCAACCTGACCGCCGTGGTCGACTTGACGCTGAGCCGGATCGATTCGTCGATGTTCACCGGCACCCGGTGGGAGGGCAATCTGACCGAACTCGAGCTGCAGTGGGGCCGCACACTCGGGGTGATGCCCAGCCCCTATACCGCGCGCAACCCGCTCGTCGCTCCCTATCAGTTCAATCAGGGGCCATGACATGCGACTACATCGACGGACCATTATCACGCTGGCGGTGTTCGCGGTGATCTCCATGGTCTCTGCGGGGATAGTTGGGTTGTATTACGCGCAGTTGCCGGCGGTGTATTTGGGGATTGGCCGCTACACGGTGAAGGTGGAGTTGGATCGGGCGGGGGAGTTGTACCGGGCCGGCAACGTGACGTATCGGGGTGTGGAGGTCGGCAAGGTTTCGAAGGTGCACCTGACGAATTCCGGTGTGGAGGCGGTGTTGTCGCTGCAGTCGGGCGTCGACATCCCGGCGGATCTGATCGCGCACGTGCACAGCGCGTCGGCGATCGGTGAGCAGTATGTGGATTTGGTGCCGCGCAGCAGCAAGGGGCCGTTGCTGAAGAACGGTGACGTGATCCCGGTGGATCGCACTTCTATCCCGCCGAACATCAATTCGTTGTTGGCGGCGGTCAGTCGGGGGTTGAACGCGATCCCGCGCGCTGACCTCAAGACTGTGGTCGACGAGTCGTATCTGGCCGTGGGTGGGCTCGGCCCGGAGCTGTCCCGGATGATCGGTGGCGGTGCCAAGCTGGCCAGCGGGGCGCGCCAGAACCTGGATGCGATCACCACATTGATCGACGAGCCGAAGCCGATTTTAGATAGCCAAATCGATTCGGGGGATGCGATTCAGGGCTGGGCGTCCCATCTCGCAAGCGTCACGAGGCAGCTGCGGACCGTCGAACAAAACAACTCAGATGTCTCCGGCACGCTTCGCGGGATCGGCCCCGTTTTTGACTCATTGCGTGAGGTGTCCGATCGACTGGATCCGACGCTGCCGGATGCGATCGCCAACCTCGTGCCCGTCGGGGATGTTGCGCTGACCTATCGCGATGATCTCGAGGGGCTGCTGGTGGAGGTGCCACAGATTGTGGCCGATTCACAGGCGATTCAGTTGCCGGATAAGGATCTCAAGGGGCCCTACAAGGGTCTTGGCCTGAGCTTCAACCTGAACCTGAACTGGCCGCCGCCCTGTACCACGGGGTTTTTCCCGGCCCAGCAGCAGCGTTCGGCGGTGTTTGAGGACACCCCGCCGCGTCCGCCGGGTCTGGTGTATTGCCGGATTCCGCAGGATTCCACGTTCAATGCGGTGCGGGGTGCGCGGAATTACCCGTGTGAGACGCGTCCGGGTAAGCGGGCTCCGACGGTCAAGCAGTGCGAAAGTGATGAACCGTATGTTCCGCTTAACGATGGTTTCAATTGGAAGGGTGACCCCAACGCGACGCTGACCGGACAGGGTGTGCCGCAGTTCGATCCGGGTGAGCCGATTCCCGCGGGATTTCCTGGGGGGCCACCGGCTTCACCGGGGCAGGCGCCGCCAGCGGCGCCACCGCCGTCACCGATCGCGGCGGCGGAATTTGATCCGGCCACCGGGGAGTATGTTGGTCCGGACGGGCAAAGGTACAAGCAGCCCACGCTGGCTGGGGGTGCCGGCAAGGAGCGAACATGGCAGCAAATGCTGACACCCCCGACGGGGAATTGAGCAAGGCAGCGGCGGAAACACCCGCGTCCCCGGTGGACAGCGAGTCGACGGCATCCGGCGAGTCCGATCCAGCCGACGACGCCGAGGACTACGACGCTGCGGCCGTAGACGAAACGGGCGACGCCTCCGAGGATGTGGCGCCGGCCGAGCGGTCGATGTCGCATGTCCGCCTGGCGGGGATTGTCGGGGTAGCCGTAGTCGCCGCGTTGGCGGCGACCGTCGGATGGCTCGGTTTCCGGGCGTATCAATCGCATCAGGCCCAAGCGCAGCGGCAGCTTTTTCTGCAGGTCGGGCGGCAGTGCGCGCTTAACCTGACGACGATCGACTGGCAGCACGCGGATGGCGATGTTCAGCGCGTCCTGGATTCGGCGACGGGCCAGTTCTATGACCAGTTCTCCAAGCGCAAACAACCCTTCATCGACGTGATCAAGAAGGCGCAGTCGAAGTCGGTGGGAACGATCACCGAAGCGGGCCTGGAATCCGACTCGGGTGACAAGGCTCAGGTGCTGGTCGCTGTGTCCATCAAGACCTCCAATCTCGGTGCGGCAGACCAGCCGCCTCGCGAGTGGCGGATGCGCATTTCGGTTGAGAAGTCCGGCAGCGATGTCAAAATCTCCAACGTTGCTTTTGTGCCATGACGAAGCCCCATTCCCGCGACACCAACGCGAAATCCGCCAAACCAGAAGGGGAACCAGCTGCCGTGGCGCCAATCGATGCTGCAAGCGAGCAAGACACCGCAAAGGCCGCGGCGGCCGAGAGTCAAGCATCTGACTCCACAGGACCGACGCCGGCCAAGGCCAAACGTCGCCCCCGACGGCCACGGGCGCAGGCCCCGAGCGAAAAAGCCCTTGAAGCCGATGACCTGGTCGATCAGCAAGATGAAAAACCAAGCGCGGCAGAGGCGAAAGAGCTCTCGGACGCCACCGATCCGGCGAGTGCCGAGGACAGCGCCGAGGTCGAGGCCGCCGGCTCTGACGACGCCGACGCCGAGGCCGAAGAGGGCGAGCCGGTTAAGGCCAGGGTCCGGATCAGCTGGTCTCGGGTGCTGGTCTACGGGGTGTTGCCGGGCTTGGCGTTGGTCCTCGCGGCGGCCGCGGGTTTTCTGAAGTGGCAGGAGTCTTCGGCGCGTCAGGCGCAGCTTGCGCGCATTGAATCGGTGGCGGCCGCAAAGGATTCCACGATCGCCTTGCTGTCATATAAGGCCGACACCGTGGAGAAGGATCTGGACGCCGCGAAGAGCCGGTTGACCGGCACGTTCAAGGAGTCCTACTCGCAGCTGATCAATGACGTGGTGATCCCCGGGGCAAAGAAGGAGCACATCTCCACGACGGCCACCGTGCCAGCCGCGGCGTCGGTTTCGGCGACTCCCAACCACGCGGTGACTCTGCTCTTCGTCAACCAGACCGCCACCGTAGACAAGAATCCGCCCAGCGATACCACGTCCAGCGTGCGGGTGACGCTGGACAAGGTTGCCGGGCGTTGGCTGATTTCTGGATTCGATCCGGTATAGGTCGATCTCTCGACCGAGGACACCGCGCAAAGCGCCCTATAGCCTGACCCGCGTGGGCGCGATGTCCTGGCAGATCGTCGTGGGCGCGGCCGGACTCTGGGTGCCCTCCAGGACGTCGGCGCATCCATGACCTTTGACGATGTACGTCGCACCCGCGCGGTAGGGGTAGTAGACGACCGCCGGTAGCAGGTCGTATCCCGTCCCGCACTGTCCGGCCGAATCGTCTCCGTCGACGGTCAGGCACACGGTCGATTCGGTGTGGGCATGCAGCGTGCACGATCCCGTGTGCACGGTTGCCGTCACGTTGTTCACCCCCGACGTGTTCACCACTTTCGGCCCATCGAGGACAAACGAGCAATGCCCCGTTTCGCTCGGCGGCGCCGCGGCCGCGGAGCCCGCATAGTAGAGCCCGACGGGACAAATCGCTACGAAAACCGAACATGCGCCGAACATCCGGATCATCAGGTTAGCGTAGCCCAGAGTGGATTTTTTAACGACTGTGAGAAACGTGAACAAGCACCAGAACGCAGCTCCAGCCACATTTCTCACTCCGGTATCTCCGACCCGGCAAACCGTGCTTCTCGGTCGGAGAAGCGGCAGTACCAAAAACGCCGTGCCCATCTCCGCGGAAATCGTTCGGTTTCAACCGGCTTCGCCCTACGGATGCCGGAAACCTCAGGCCGGCTGGCCGTAAACCGCCACCGTCACGGTGCGGTCGCGCTGATTCGACGATGTTCGTACGCCGATTTGGGTGTTGGCGCAGTTGGACATAATCGCAAAGTAGTCAGGGCGGTAATACCAGTTGCCCAGGATGTCAATGCCGTTGATCGCCATCGACGCCAGGATGGCCACCGTCTCGGCTGCCGTGCCGTTGTAGCCCGCCCCTCGAGCTCGGTCTTGGACCGTCGACCCGTCCGAGCCGATGTCTCCGTCGAGGGCTTGATTGTTGAGCACGTCGTCAGCGTGACGTTGTGCCGCCAGCTCCAGCGCCCCGTTGGGCTTCAAGTCGGTCGTGCAGCCGGCTTGGCGCTTGATGACATAGACACTCTGGGCGACACCGTTGTTGAGCCGATTGTTGTCCGCGGTGGCTGCCGGCGCCGCGATGACGGTGCACAGCGCAACGCCGGCACCGAGCAGGGCCAGCGTCGGCAGCGCCGCTGCGCGCCGGGCGACCTCGCTCACTGTCATACCGTGATCTTTTCACAGTCGGTCCGACAGGTCTACGAGTTGAAACCCCCTTTTAACGCTCATTCGAATCGAATTCCGCCATGGACGGGCTTGCTCGGGACGGCCCGTCACCGCGTCGCCGCGACCGCCCAAAAAATTCTGAATCTAAGCGTCCTAAAAAGCTTGCGCGCACCTGCCCCGGTGCCGATACACTTCAGGCACGGTGCGCGAAGAGGAGGATCCGCCGTGAAGCACAGGGTCGCCTTCATCACCGCAGCCGCGCTGATGCTCGGCGCCGGCACCGCCTGCTCGTCAGGTGACGTGTACGCGAAGCGAGAATCTGGGACGTTGCCTCCCGGCGCGGCCCTGTTCACCCTCGACGGCAAAGACCTCCCCATGATCAGGACGGCGCAGTGTGCGCCACCAGAGGAGTACCTGACGACGATCACGACCGGCAACGACGCTTCGGGTGCGACCTTGATGGTGTCGAACAACGGAAAACTCGCCGTCGAATTCGTCCGGATCCGGAATCTCAACGGCTTCACCGGTGACTACAACCGTGGCCTGCGAGGCCGCGACGCCACCATCGCTTTGACCGAGAACACCTACCAGATTGCCGGTACCGCATTCGGTTACAGCACGAAGTCGCCCGAGCCCACGACGCAGCCGTTTGCGATAAAGGTGTCCTGCTGACGCCGATCGCTCGACGTGACGAGGACCGCTTCGCTACCTGATGTTCGAGGCCAAGTCACCCGACATCGCGCCCAGTTGCTGGCTCCACGTCCCCCAGTCATTGCCGCCGCCGGCTCCCAAATCGAAGTGGCCGTTGTGGCCGCCGCCCCCGCGGTAGCTCGCATAGAAATCCCTGCACGTGCTCTGCCAGATATCCGCGAAGCCACCCACCGCGCCGCCATCGCTCGGGCTCCCGGCCGCCGGGCTGTACACCCACAGCCGGGTATTCTGGTCCACCAGCCGCACCACGTGCACATTCGGGGAATGCCATTGCCACCGGCCGAACTGGGGAGCCCCCCACATGTTGACGGGGTCTGCCCCACCGTCCTTCAGGACCGCCGTGACAGCACCGTTGACCCCCGTCCTTTCCGGAGTCAGCACACCGGACAGCGATCCCGCGTAGCGAAACCGGTCGGGATGAAAGGTAGCCAGTGCCACCGCGGCGTAACCGCCTTGCGCGGCGCCGACGACGCCGTGCCCACCGGGCGAGAGTCCTTTGTTGGAAGCCAGCCAGTCCGGAAGTTCGCTCGACAAGAACGTATCCCACTGCTTACCGCGGTCCTGCTCCCAGTCCGTGTACATGCTGTACGCGCCGTCGGCGGGCGCAACCACCGAGATGCCTTTACCTGCAAGCGTATTCATCGCGTTGCCCGCCGTTACCCAGTTGCTGACGCCGGGCGCGGCGTTGAACGCATCGAGCAGGTAAACCGCGTGTGGGCCGCCGCCCATGAACGAAACCGGGATGTCGCGCCCCATCGCCGCCGATGGCACCATTAGGGACTCGACACTCCCAGCCGCCCTGGCGATGGCCGTGCAACCAACCGTTGCGGTCGTGTCCCACAGCACGACGGCGAGCACGGCAGCGCAAACAACCCGTAGCCGCATCGACAGAGCTTTCACATCACCCTCGTTTGCATGTCCCCACCGAATTTATTCAACATTTAATTATCGAACAGTGAACCACCCGCGGGGGCGCGCGGCAAGATGTCGCAAGATGCCGTCCGCTCACGCGAACGACCTTTCGCCGGAGGCGGTCGACGTCATAGACTGCAGGGGTTGGTTTGACGCGTTATCGGTGCTGGACGGAAGGTCGTCGCATGGATCAATACCCTGACTACGACGCGAGTGACGAGGTGGAATACGGTATCGCGGCCTTTGCCTGGCTCCTGAGGGGCCAGTACCCGCCGCCGTATTACGGATCGAATTAGCGCGCGTCAGGGCAAGTAATAGATGGCGCGTCACCTGCGCTGTCTGGTGAATCAAGATTGCCCGTAGCAGTGCGGGACCCGCGGGAGTCGGGACCGCAACGCGATGGTGACACGCTGTCTGAAATTCCCCGCCAGCGGGCCCGAGAGATGCAACGACATCAACGGGGTTGGTTGACGCCGGGCTGAAACCGTTGCGTTAGCCGGTGCGCTAGGTGCAAATTGCAAACTAATCGGATATGGTGACCTGTGCGAACGATCGTTCGCACAGGTCGTACAATGATGTCGATCCGAGGAGCGCAACCTTGACGCTACCCGCGAAGAGTCGCATCGGAGTGTCGCTGCCGATGCTCAACCAGCCCTACGAGCGTTACGCCGAGTTCGCCGCGCTCGCCGAAGATGCGGGTTTCGATTCGGTGTGGGACTACGAGTTCTACCGAAATCCGTTCATTACCCACGCGTTGAACGCACGGGCTACATCGCGGATTCAGCTGGGCACCGGGATCGCCACCGCCGCACCCCGCACTCCCTACGAGATGGCCAATGCGGCCGCAGATGTCGACGAGCTCTCTGGCGGGCGAACCCTCCTGGGTCTCAGCACCGGCGGAGCGGGCTGGATGGAGTGCTTCAACGGCACCGACATCGACCGCCCGCTCACCCGCATGCGCGAATACATCCACGTCATACGTCAGATCTGGAGGCACTTCGAGACCGACGAACCGTTCGAGTTCCGGGGCAAGATTTATCGCGCGTCCAGCCCGCCGATCAACCCGTGGGGCACCCGCAACCTGGTGCGACCGGAGATACCCATCTATCTGGCCGGATTGAAGGGGGGGATGCTTCGGCTGGCCGGCGAGGTCGCCGACGGTGTGCTCGGCTTCCTGCCAACGCCGACGTTCATCGAACAGCACGTTCTTCCGAACGTGGCCGCTGGCGCGGCGAAGGCCGGCCGGGACCCGTCGGACGTCGAGGTGACCGCGTTGGTGATCTGCAGCGTGTCGCACGACCGAGACGAGGCGAGACGGCGCGCTCGCATCAATGTCGGCAACTACGTGGCTTACCCGGTGAGCTCCACGGTGATCGAATTCATGGGGCTGCAGGAGGATCGCGACCACGTGCTGCGACGGCTCCTCACCGATGGGCCCGCGGCGCTGGCCACCGCGGCATCGGATGAGCTGCTGCGCGCCTTCGCGATCGCGGGCACCCCGGACGAAGCCGCCGAGCAGCTCGCCGCCTACGACGGAGTGCTTCCGCACGTCGTCTTGCACACACCGTATGTGCCCCCGATTGATCAAGCGTCGAGCGAGGACGCATTCCGCTCGATGGTGGACACCTTTGCGCGGGCCAACGCGTGATTCCTGATGTGGAGGTTGGGATGAATCGAACCGTTCATAAGTTCTGCGCGTGGAGTGGCACGCTGTGTCTGGTCACCATGGCGATCGGCTTCATCTTGATCGCCGGGTTTATTCCGACCCGGTCTCCGGGCCAAAACGCCATGGAAACAGCGCAATTCGTCATCGCTCACCGGGACAGAATTCGGTGGGGGATGATCGTATGCATGTTCTCGGCGTCCCTGTTGGTGCCGTTTGCGGTGTCGATGGCAATTCACATGCGCCGCATCGAGGGACGATTTCCGGCACTGGCCATGATCGAGTTCGGGCTGGGCACTCTCTTCACCCTCGAATTCATCTACCTGCTGTTCTTCTGGCAGACAGCGACTTTCCGCGCTGACAGGGCACCCGAACTCATCCAACTGCTCAACGACATGGCATGGATACCGTTCGTCGGACTGACGTCCACGGCGGTGCTGCAGGTAACCTGCTTCGGCATCGCCATACTTACCGACCGGCGCGAGCGCCCACTCTTCCCGCGCTGGTTGGGCTATTACAACCTCTGGGTCGCGCTGATGTTCACCCCCGGCACGTTCAACGTCTTTTTTCACAACGGTCCGCTCGCGTGGAACGGCATCATCGCCTGGTACCTCCCGCTGGCCGTGTTCGCCACCTGGGCGATCGTCAACCCGATCTATCTCTCCAAAGCCGTCGACACAATGGATTCCGACCCACTTGTCGCAACCAAAACCGCGCCCACGGGCGGCGACGAGCTCATCCGGCTGCGAGCCGACGTCGATGAGCTGCTCGCCCGGGCCTTGAGGTAGACGTACCGATGGGCGCGTCGCGAGCAATCACTTGCGGCGCGCCAGGGCGAGCCGCTCCGCGAACGCCGGGGCCTGGATCGATGCGGCCTGCGGCCCCAACTCGGCGCGAACGGCGACCGCATGCAATTCGGTGTCGAAACGCCCCGGGCTGCTGGTGGCACGCATGGTGGCCTTCGTGGCGATCACCACCTCTCGCGGTGCCGATGCCGGACCGGCAGCCAGCGCCAGGGCAGCCGCCACCGGATCGTCGGTGACCTCGAGCGCGAGGCCGTGGCTGACGGCGGCGTCAGCGTCCAAGGGCATCCCGAACAACAACGCCGCCCGTGCCACCTGCGGTCCGACGGCGCGCTGCAGCATCCACGTCATGCCGCCGCCGGGGTGGATGCCGAGCTTTTGAAAGCGCGCATCGAACACCGCCGCCGGTCCGGCGATCCGCACATCGCACGCCAGCGCCAGATTGAGCCCCGCGCCCACGGCCGGTCCGTTGACGGCGGCGACCGTGGGCAGCGCGCAGTCGGCGACGGCGAGAAATCCGTCATAGAGGCGGCGCAGCCCGTCCTCGGCCGCCGTGCCGAGCGCGCTGAGGTCTGCACCGGCGCAGAATGCCTTGCCGGCACCGGTGACGACCACGGCGTGAACGTTCGGTTCGTTTTGCGCATCGTCGACCGCGCGGCGCAACCCAGCGGAGATCTCGTCGGTGACCGCGTTGCGCCGGTCGGGATCGTTGATGGTGATCAGGGCGACGCCGTCGCTGGCCTCGAGCAGCACGTAATCCACTTCAAACCGGCCCTTTCTGAGTACGGTCGCACCCCGCGGGAAGGTGTCGACGTTCGAGGCTCACGCTACGAGATCGGATGTCACGAAATCAATTCCAGCGTGATCGATCGTTTACCAGGGTGATCTTCGTTGACGGACCAGACACGCGGGCTTACTATTGAGACGAATTATCTCAAAGATGCGACGTACGGCAAAGGGTGGTGGATGACGGACGTTATCGGATCGGCGCGCGCCGCCGACGATGCCGCCCTCAGCGCATCACGCGCTCCCGAGCGCCATGTGCCCGGTGAGCCGGGCATTTGGGTGTTGCTATTCGGCGACATGCTGGTTTTCACCGTCCTGTTCACGGTGTACTTGCATCAGCGGGGTGCCCGCCCGGAGCTCTTCGCCGAGTCGCAGGGGGCGCTCAATCGAGCGCTAGGCGCGACCAACACGCTCGTGTTGCTCACGAGCTCGATTCTGGTGGTGTTTGCGACACGGGCTTTACGGCGCCCCGAACTGCGTTACCTCGCCAGGCGTTTGACCCTGGGCGGCGCGCTGGTGGGCGCATGTTTCGTGGTGATCAAGGCTTACGAGTACCACGAAAAGGTCGCGGCCGGAATCACCCCGAGCACCAACGAGTTCTTCATGTACTACTTCGTGCTGACTGGGCTGCATCTGGCGCACGTGGTCATTGGCCTGATCGTCCTGACAGTCCTGTCGACCTTGGCGAGCAAACCGGAACCGACCAAAACGCATATCGCCTTCTTTGAGGGTGGCGCATGCTTTTGGCACATGGTCGATCTGCTGTGGATCGTAATCTTCCCCTTGATCTTCCTGGTGAGGTGAACATGAGCTCGGTGGTACGGACCAACGCCTCGCTGATCTGGTTCCTGTTGTGCGCGCTGACCGTTGTCTCGTGGGCGCTGGGCACCGACCACGGATTCGGCGGGGGACACCATACGCCGGCCAGCCTGGTGATCTTCGCCGTCGCGATCTTCAAGGTCCGCCTGGTGGGCCTGTACTTCATGGAGCTGAGAATGGCCCCGCTCGTGTTGCGCGGCCTTTTCGAGGGTTATTGCCTGGCGTTGTTTGGGCTGTTAACCGCCATGTTCCTGTTCGCCTGATCGGTCAGCGCGATGTCTCCCCCCATTGTGCGACATATAGCCTCTAAACTGGGCGCGGAGGTAAGGGAGCCCAGTGCCGAAAAATGAGAACGGTAGGACCAACGGCCGCCCTCGTGGCCGGCCGCGCCTGACCATCGACCGGGACGCGGTCGCCGACGCGGTCGCGGAGCTATTCCATCAGGGTGGCTACGAGGCCGTTTCGATCGTCGACACCGCGGAAAAGTTGTCGATCTCGCGTGCCACGCTGTACCGCACCGTCCCGACCAAGCAGGACCTCCTCGGCATACTTTTCGAGCGCAGTACACGCGAGATCACCGAGCGCGTCGAGGCGGCGATCCGCGACATTGCCGATCCCGCCGAGCGACTGAAGGAGATGGTCCGGCTGCAGTGCGAAGCGGCGGTGCAGATGCGCAGTTACATGCCCGTGTTCTTTGACGGCGGTGACCTGCCCAACGATGTCGTCCAGCGTTGGCACAAGTGGAGTCGGCAATTTGAAAAGCTGTGGGTCTCGGTGGTCGCGGCCAATATGGAGGCCGGCTACATCGAAAAGGGTGATGAGGTCATCACCACCCGACTGATCCTCGGCATGATTCTCTGGGTATCGCGGTGGTACCGGCCCAAGGAAAAGATCACGGCCGAGCACATCGCAGAAGATGCCATCCGGCTGCTGCGGCTGGGATACGTGGCGCCCGAAAGCGGGCAGCGCAAGTCTGGTGCGCCGCAGCGACGTCGCCGCAACTCGGGCCGCTAGTCAGCCTCTTGACCGCGGCGAACGCCGCGTGTGTACGATCGTTCTCGGATGTGCGCTACGTCGGCCATGTTAATCGGGCTGCTTAAGGCGGCCTAACCAGTCAAAACGGCATGATTTGGCGAACGACCCCTCGCGCACCCAGATCTGGCGAGATATTGCGCCCGCCGCGGCACCTGCCGTATATTGAGACGCGTCAGTTCAAAAAGAAATTGGCGACGCGATGCCGGGAAGGTTCGTCGTCCGGCGGGGGCGCGGAGTGTCGCTAGTCGAAGGTCGGAGGCCGAACGTTTATGACCACTGCCGCGTCGGCGCCCTGGACGAGGATCCCCAACTGGATTGAGAGCCTTCAGGTGGCGCTCGAGGATGCCAACATCCCCACGTTGCTACTCGTCTTGCAGCATCTCACCGGCAACACCAAATGGACCCACCCACCGTACCGGCCCGCACGCGGAAAGCCATTGGACGACAACGATTCCGGAGGACTCTCGCCGGAACTCCAGGCTGAGGTGCGGGCGTCGGCGCAAGACGCGGTCGTTGCGTTCTATGAAGGAAAACTCCAACCGGTCACCCCATCTCCGGACGAGGTCACGCGCATGCTCAGCTGCGCGATGGTGGAAGAGGTACCTGTCGAGTACGGCGAACTGCTTTCGGAGGAAATGGGTTTCATCTCGCGCGACGTAGAGGTTCCCGCCGAGTCGATCCCCAAGGACTTTCGGGTCGCCATCATTGGCGCGGGCTTGTCGGGGCTCTGCATGGCAATCAAGCTCGCCGCCGCCGGCATCAGCTTCGTCGTGCTGGAAAAAGACCCCGACATGGGCGGCACCTGGCTGGAGAATGTCTATCCGGGTTGTGGCGTGGACACGCCCGGTCATCTCTATACCTTCTCGTTCGCGCCAAACCCGGACATCACGAGGTACTTCGCCAGGCGTAACGAGGTCGAGGACTACATTCAGCGGGTCGCGTCCGAATTCGATGTCAAGCGGCACATTCGATTCGGCACCGAGGTGGTGCGGGCGCGGTACCAAACCGCCACCGCGACATGGCAGATCGATATCAGGGGCGCGAACGGCGACGTGGAGTCGCTCTCTGCCAACGTCTTGGTAAGCGCCGTGGGAATGGTGAACAGGCCGTCGATTCCGCCCATTCCTGGGCTGGACGAATTCCCCGGCCCGGTCATGCACACCGCGGCGTGGGACAACTCGGTCGACCTGACCGACAAACGCGTCGCCGTGATCGGGACTGGTGCCAGCGCAATGCAAGTGGTGCCGGCCATCGTTGATACGACCAGTCATGTCAACGTTTTTCAACGATCGAAGCAATGGGCGTTGCCGCATCCGAACTACCATCGCGCGGTCAAGGAATCGGTTCGATTCTTGATGAAAGAAGTTCCCTTCTACGTTCAGTGGTATCGGCTGCGGTGTTTCTGGAACTTCAGCGACCGGCTGCACTCCGCGCTGCAGATTGATCCGAACTGGCCCCATCCGGAGCGCGCCGTCAACGAGGCCAACGATCGCCACCGGATCTTTCTCACCAAGTACATCACGGAGCAGCTCGGCGATCGGACCGATCTGCTGGACGCCTGCCTGCCGGACTATCCGCCCTACGGTAAGCGTCCGCTGATCGACAATCACTGGTACAAGACGATGTGCCGTGACGATGTCACGCTATTCACCGAGGCGGTAGATCACGTGACCGGCCAGAACGTCGTGACGTGCTCGGGGGTGACGGTGCCCTCCGACGTGATCGTGTTGGCCACCGGGTTCAAGGTTCTGCAGTTCCTCTGGCCAATGGATATCGTCGGAAAATCGGGCAGGACGCTGCGTGAACAGTGGGGCGTCGACGACGCCCGGGCATACCTCGGGGTGACGGTTCCGGACTTTCCGAACTTCTTCATCGTCAACGGCCCGAATACCAATGCCGGTCACGGCGGAAGCGCCATCCACCCCACCGAGTTTCAGGTGCGCTACATCATGCAGGCGATCCGCGATCTGCTCGTCCACGAGACCGCAGCCCTGGAGGTGGATCGCGGCGTTTTCGAACGCTACAACGAAGAGCTCGATGAAGCATTGGCGCGCTGTATCTGGTCGCACAAGGGAATGACGACCTATTACCGCAACGGCGCCGGGCGCATCGTTGTGACCGGCCCGTGGAAGTACATCGACTACTGGGAACGGATTCATGACTTCAACCCGAACGACTATCACGAGGTGACGGCGGCGTCGCAGACGGCAGAGCTGACCGCCTAGGCGACCTCGATGAGCACCGACACCGTGTGCACGACCGGCCAGGAGGAGCGGGCGATTCGCGATGCCGTGAGCGGAATCGCCAGCTCGTTCGGTCCCGACTACTACCAGCAGCAGGTCGACAGCGGCGGCAATTGCGCGGAGCTTTGGGATGCGCTGGGCGCCAAGGGGTATCTCGGTGTGCACCTGCCCGAAAAATACGGTGGTGGGGGACTGGGGCTGGCCGAGCTGGCGATGGTGGTGCAGGAAACCGCCCTCTCGGGTTGTCCGCTGCAGGCCATGCTGTTCTCGGCGGGAGTCACCGGAACCATTCTGTGTCGCAGCGCCAGCGAGGAGCAGAAGGCCCGTTGGCTGCCCGGCGTGGCCGCCGGGCAAACGCGGCTGTCGTTCGCGATCACCGAGCCCGATGCGGGGGCGAACGCCCACCGGATTTCCACGTCGGCCCGGCGGGACGGCGAGCGCTACGTCATCAATGGCCAGAAGGTCTTCATCACCGGCATGGAGGCGGCACAGTGGGTGATGGTCGTGGCGCGCACCGGCATCGACGAACACAGCGGGCGCGGGCGTTTGTCTGTCTTCATGGTGAAGGCCGATACGCCCGGCCTGTCGTGGACGCCGATCCGGACGGTGATGAACCAGCCGGACAAGAGCCATCAGGTCTTCTTCGACAATGTGGAGGTGCCCGTCGCGAATGTGGTCGGTCCGGAGCACAAAGGGCTGGCGGTGGCGTTCACCGGACTCAACGCCGAGCGAATCCTGACCAGTTCGATCTGCACCGGCGTCGGACACTACGCCCTGCGGAAAGCGGTTGCCTACGCCAACCAGAGGCGGGTATGGGATCAGCCGATCGGCGCGCACCAGGCGGTCGCGCATCCGTTGGCCGCCGCGCACATCCATCTGCAAGCCGCCCAGCTGGTGGCGAACCGCGCCTGCGAACTCTACGATCGCGGATCCGAGGTGGGGGAGTTGGCCAACATGGCGAAATATCTTGGGGCCGCGGCCGGACTGGAGGCGCTGGACGCGGCCGTTTCCGTTCACGGCGGCAACGGCGTCACCTACGAGTACCAGCTCGCGCCCTACTTTTGGCTGCTGCGCATGCTCAACATGGGACCCGTCTCAAAGGAGATGATCCTGAACTTCGTGGCCGAGCATTCCCTCGGGCTACCGCGGTCTTACTGAGAACTGGAATCGGTCGCGGCCACGCCGTCGTCAATCGCCCAGTCGCGCAACACATCCGCTGTGTCGGCCCCCACCGGGGGCGGCGGAGTCGGGCGCCGCGGGATGGTTCTGCTGAAGCGGGGCGCGGGCGCCGGCTGAGTGACGCCGCCGACGTCGATGAACGTGTCGCGGGCGGCCAGGTGCGGATGGGTGGCCGCCTCGGTCAGTGACAGCACCGGCGCCACGCAGGCATCGGTTCCCTCGAACACCGCCGCCCAATCGGCGCGGGTCCGTGCCGCAAACGCATCGGATATCGCGTCGCGCAGTCGCGGCCACTCCGACGGCTCATCGCGCAGCGCGGCGACGTCGTCGGAAAGCCCTAGCAACCGGGTGAATTCGGCGTAGAACTTCGGCTCGAGGGCCCCGACGGCCATCCATTGGCCGTCGGCGGTCGCGTAGGTGTCGTACCACGGCACCCCGCCGTCGAGAAAATTGGACCCTCGCCGATCGACCCATTGCCGGGCCGCCATGAGTCCGTGCAGCAGCGCGGTGAGCGAGCTGGCGCCGTCCACGATCGCCGCATCGACGACTTGGCCATGACCCGATCGGCAGGCCTCCCACACCGCGGCAAGCACGCCGATCACGAGAAAGGTTGAGCCACCGCCAAAATCGCCCAAGAGATTCACCGGCGGCACGGGTGCCTGCCCGGTCCGCCCAATCGATGCCAGCGCCCCGGTCAGGGCGATGTATCCGATGTCGTGCCCGGCGGTCGACGCCAACGGACCCGACTGGCCCCAGCCGGTCATTCGTCCGTAGACCAGTCGCGGGTTGACGTTCCAGCAGTCGGCGGGGCCCAACCCGAGGCGTTCCGTCACACCAGGCCGGAAGCCCTCGAGCAGCACGTCGGCCTTCGCCACCATCGACAACACGGTGCGCAGGCCGTCTGGATCGCGCAGATCCACCACGATCGATCGGCGGTTGCGGCGCAACACATCTTGCTCCGGGGGCACTCCGCTGGCGGGAGGCCCGGGGCGCTCGACGCGAACGACGTCGGCGCCCAGGTCGGCGAGCAGCATGGCCGCATACGGCCCCGGACCGATACCGGCGAGTTCAATGACCTTGAGCCCGTCCAGCGGGCCCCGGGAATCCACCATATGGCTTAGCGAGCCTTGGGGCCCAGGCCCAGCCGACGCCGCCAGTCGTGCATTTCGAGCAGTCGAAGCACCGCGCTGGAGATCCGGGCCTTACGCGGAGAGTACGGGTACCAGTGTGTCTCGGAGGGCAGGTTGAGCTTCTCGCTGACCACCGCCTGTGCGCGACAGTACTTTCGGATGCCGTCGGGCCCGCCCATGCGATGGCCGAGGCCGGATTCCTTCCAGCCGCCCATCGGCAGCGGGAACTGGAACACGTGCATCATCGCGTTGTTGATGTTGACCCCGCCGGCCTCGATCCTCCTGCCGACGCGCTCGCCGCGCTCCTTGCTCGTCGTCCAGACGCTGGCACCCAGACCGTAGGCGCTGTCGTTGGCGAGCGCGACGGCTTCGTCCTCGCTCGAGACCTTCATGATCGGAAGCAGCGGCCCGAATGTTTCCTCGCGCATGCACGCCATCGTGTGGTCGACGTCCACCAGCACGGTTGGCGGGTAGAACAGGCCACGCTTCGCCCGCTTTCCGCCGGTCAGGATGCGCGCGCCGCGCGCCACCGCATCGCTGACGTGGCGCTCGACGATCGCCATCTGGGCTTCGTTCGCCAGCGCACCGATGTCGGTGGAAAAGCTGCCGGGTTCATCGTGTCCCTGGCGGAGCTTGTTGACCTCGTCGACGAGGCGCGACGTGAACTCGTCGTAGACCGAATCCTCGACGTAGATCCGCTCCACGGCGACGCACGACTGGCCCGAGTTGAACAGCCCGCCCCAGATGGCCCCGCGGACGGTCCGCTGCAGCGGCGCATCGGACAGCACGATCATCGCGTCTTTGCCGCCCAGTTCGAGGCTGACCGGGATCAGCCGTTCCGCGCAGTGGATGCCGATCTGACGGCCGGTCTTAGTGGAGCCGGTGAACTGCACCATGTCGACGACGTCCACGACTGCCCTACCCGTGCCACCCCGGCCCGTCACGCAACCCAGTACGGGTGGAGCGCCGATTTCCTCGTTCCAGCCACGCACGACTTCGGCCCAACCCAGCGGCGTTTCCTCGGACGGCTTGGTGAGCACAGCCGCACCGGCCATCAACGCCTGTGGCACGTCGAGCATCGGCATTCCCAGCGGGTAGTTCCACGGGGTGATAACGCCGACCAGTCCGTAAGGGCGGTAACGGATTTTGAGGTTCTTGGCCGCCGACGCCGGCCCGTGCGGGCGGCGGGTCTCGTCGGCCAGGAACTCTGCGCCGTGTTTGGTGTAGTAGTTGATGACTTCCATGCACACCAGCAGCTCGATCTGCGCATCCCCCCAGGACTTGCCGGCCTCACGATGCACCAGGCCCAGGATGCGGTCCTGGTTGTCGACGATCCAGTCCAGCCACCGCCGCAGATAAACCGCACGGCCCTCCGGACCCAGTGCCTCCCAGGCTGGCTGGGCCGACCGCAGTTCGGAGGCGATTTGCGACACCTGGTCGGCCGGCATGTTCGCGACCACCCCGACCAGCGACCCGTCGGCCGGGTTGCGCACCTCGACGACGGGAGCGCCGGGCCCGCCTTCGTCCTTGCTTACGGTGGTTTCTTCGGCGGTGGTCATAGTTCAGTCCTCAATGCGAATCGCGCTGACCGGACACATCATTGCGGCTTCCTCCACCGCCGAACGCAGCCGCTCATCGGGTTGGTCGTTCAGCAGGGTCACACCGTCTTGGTCATCTTCGATCGCGAACACGTCGGGTGCGGCCATCACGCATTCCCCGTGAAGTTCGCATCGGCCGGTGTCAACGATGACTTTCATTGCGCGTCAATCCCGTTGGGTCAGGCAGGGGTGACGGTGACGGGCAGCTGGTATACCCCCCGCGAGTAGGCGTCGCGCACGTAGTCGATGTCGCCGGCGGGGGTGATGTCCTTGGTGCGTTGCAGCAGTTCCTCGAGCAGGATCTTCATCTCCAGTCCCGCGACGTGCTTGCCCAGGCACTGATGCGGGCCGCGGCCGAAGCTGACGTGCGGATTTTTCTCGCGGGCCAGGTCGAACGCGTTGGGGTTGTCGATCGCGCGCTCGTCGAAATTGCCCGCGGCGAACAACATCAGCACGACATCGCCCTCTTTGATCTGCTGCCCGTGCAGCTCGTGATCCGCGGTGGCGGTGCGCACCAGATGCGTGAATGGCGTCGCGATGCGCACGATTTCCTGGATCGCGGTGTTGGGGATGTCGTGGGCGTGCTCGCGCAGCCACGCCATCTGCTCCGGGTTGCGCATCAGCTCGTGCATGCCGTGCGACAACGAGGTGCGGGTGCTCTCGGCGGCGCCGGAGGCCAGCAGCGCCACGTTCCCCATCAGCTCGTCCTCCGAAATGACCTCCGCGCCGGCCTGGACCAGCTGGGTGATCACGTCCTCGCCGGGCTCGCGGCGCTTGAGCTCGCCCAACTCCACCGCGTAGCCGAGCAGGTCGAAGATGGCCTGCATGACGTATTCGAACGAGGGAGTGATGCGGGTGTCAAACGGTGCGGCGAAGGTGTCCACCCAGGCGAAAAACTTCTCCCGGTCGCCGTTGGGAACGCCCAGCACGTCGCCGAGGGCCTCCATCGGCATCGCGTGACCGATGTCGGTGACAAAGTTGAAGGTGCCCTTCTCCAGCGCCGCGTCGACGATGTTGACGGCGTACTCGCGGAACTTGTCCTCGAGCTTCTTGACCATGCCAGGGGTGAACGCCTTGCTCATGACCCCCCGTTGCGTGCGGTGCTTGGCCCCATCCATCGTGAGCATCGCCGGCTTGCCGCCCACCTTTGGGTCGAGCGGGGTCACCTTCCACATGTTCACACCCCCGCGATCGGCGGCGTAGAGCTCGGAATTGCGGTCCACGGTCCAGATGTCGGCATTGCGGCTCACGATCCAGGCCCGGTCGATGAGCATCGGATCGTTGAACTCGTGCAGGTAGCAGGGTGCCTCGTCGCGCAGGTACGCGTACTGCTCCAACGGCAAGCCGAAGGTCGTCGGGTCACCGTTGGCGTACGTGTCGGCGTCCAGAACGCGAATGTCGGGCTTGGCCGTGGTCATCTACTGGCTCCTAACCGGGAGGTGACGGAGGGGCTTTAGACCCACGGACCGGACCACCCCCGTAAGAATTATGAGTTGAGCAGTCTCAATTGTGGTTCTTCGGTGCGCAAAGTGTCAAGCGTCATACCCGGATCCTTCTCAGCGGGCCGGGCGCAGGCCGAGGGTGGCGGAGATGATGTCGCGCTGGATCTCGTTGGTTCCCGCATAAATTGTGGGAGCGATGGACAGTCGCAAGTGTCGCTGCATCTCGAACTCGGTGCTGTAGCCATAGCCACCCATCATCTGGACGCCTTCCAACGCAACCTTTTTCGCGGTTTCGGTTACCTTGACCTTGGACATCGACGTCGCGCGCACCCACTCCTCGGGAGCGCCGATCTCATGCTCGATGTGGTGCACGGTCGCATAGGTGAGCGCCCGTGCGGCCTCGATCTCGATGGCCAGGTCGGCGATGCGGTGCCGGAGCGCCTGAAACGACCCGATCGGCGCGCCAAACTGCTCCCGCTCGGTGACGTAGGCCAGCAGGTCGTCGAAGGCGCGCTGCGCCATGCCCAGGCCCTGCGCCGCGCAGACCAGCCGCTCGCCGTTCAGGCCGGCCATTATCTGTTTCCACGCGTTGCCCTCGGTGCCCACCACCGCCGACTCGGGGACGAAGACATCGGTAAAGAACAGGTCGTTGACCTCGCTGCCGCCCATCGTCGAGATCGGTCGGATGTGCAGCCCTTCGGCGTCGGTGGGGACCTCGAGCAGAGTCAGACCATCGTGGGGCCGCACACCGCGCGAGGTGCGAACGACCACCAGGATCGCGGCCGCGAATTGTGCGTCGGAACACCAGGTTTTCTGCCCCCGCACGCGCCAGCCGCCGTCGACCTTCTCGGCCTTGCAGCTGACCGCCGACGCATCGGAGCCGGCGCCGGGTTCGGAAATGCTGATCGGCATCACCTTGCCCGAGCAGATCAAGCCGAGCGCGGCCTTCTTCTGCTCTTCAGTGGCAAACCTCTTGTAGATGCCCGCCACGGTGTGGGAGCTGCCCGCTCCGTGGACCGGGGCGAGGCCCCGCCACAGCTGCTCGAAAAGGATGACCTGCTCCGTGAGTCCGCCACCGCTGCCGCCGTACTCCTCGGGAATCGATACTCCGAGATAGCCAACATCGGCCAGCTTCTGATACAGGCCCGCATGGTGTTGCTCGGCGCCATGGTCGGTCAACGCATCGCGCTGCTCGCGGGTGCCGCATTCCTTGCGGCAGAATTCCCGGACGGCGCGGGCGAACTCCCGTTGCTCCTCGGTAAGCCCCACCGCGTCCATCTCGGCTCCTTGCAGAACGACCGCTCGCGCCGTGGGATCGGAGGCTCGCGTTAGTTCCAGTGATTATGAGTCAGTTAGTCTCAATAGTAAGCGCGAGGCTTTGGCCTGGTCAACATCGCCGGTAGCCGGGGGCGACCTACTGCCCGCAGGCGTGAACAATGTACGCGCGCGGAGATAACGAGCGTTTACTATAAACGCTCAGCCGTACGAAGGAGCGTTATGACCCGCTCGGTTTTCACCGAGGAGCAGGAGCAGTTCCGCGGCGCGGTGCGCAAGTTCCTCGAGGACGACGTGGCGCCGGAGTATCCAACCTGGCTGGCCGACGGGAAGCCGTCGCGGCGGTTTTGGCGCGCCGCGGCGGGCGTCGGCATTCTCGGAATCGGTGTCCCCGAGCGGTTTGGCGGCATGCCCGGTTCGGACTACCGACACAGTGCCGTCGTCACCGAAGAGATCCAGGCGCTGGGCCTGGCCATTGGCGGTTTGCGCGTGCAGACCGATATCTGTCTGCCCTACTTGCTGCACCACGGCTCGCCCGAACAGTGCGCCGCCTGGCTGCCCCGCATGGCTGCCGGGGATGCCGTTGTCGCGCTCGGGCTCTCCGAGCCGGGCGCCGGTTCGGACCTCAAGGCAATGTCGACGCGGGCCCGCCGGCGCGGGGATCACTATGTGGTCGACGGCGCGAAGACGTTCATCTCCAACGGCGCCGCGGCCGATTTGGTGATCCTGGCCGTCAAGACCGACCCGGAGGCCGGTCGGCGTGGCATCAGCCTGCTGCTGGTGGACACCTCGACGCCCGGCTTCGCGCGGGGCCGCAAGCTGGACAAGCTGGGCCTTGGCGCGCAGGATCTGGCGGAGATCTCGTTCACCGACATGAGGGTCCCCGTCGAGAACCGCCTTGGCCAGGAGAACGAAGGGTTCACGTACCTGACGTCGAACCTCGCGCAGGAACGCTTGTCGATCGCGGTGAATTCGCAAGCCGCGGCCTCGGCCGCCCTTTCTTGGGCGGTTGAGGATCATCGACGCGTCGGCGACGCGGGTCAGGAGGTGAAGTTCACGCTGGCGCAGTGCGCGGCCGAGGTGGCGGCCGGTCAGTCGCTCATCGACCAGGCGTTAACGCGCCACGTAGAGGGGCGGCTCAGCGGCAGCGATGCGGCGATCGCCAAGCTGTATTGCACGGAGCTGCAAGGACGGGTCGTGGACCGCTGCCTGGCGATGTCGCACCCGTCGGCCGCACTGCGGGGCAACTCCCGGTTGGGCAACGCCTATCTCGATGGCCGGGTGAGCCGGATCTACGGCGGGTCCAGCGAAATCATGAAGGTAATCATCGGTCAGAGCCTCGGCCTGTGAGACGCTGCTAACGTGACGCGCGACGAAAAGATCCTGGCCGCAGCCGAGAAGCTGTTCTTCGAGCGCAGTTTCGACGGTGTAGGCGTCGACGAGATCGGCAAGGTCGCCGGCACCACCGGGTCGGCGATCTACCGCCACTTTCCGAGCAAGGATGCGATCTTGGCGGCCCTGTTCGACAAGACTCTCGACACGATTCTGGTGCGGCTTGGGGAGCCCGACGACGACCCGATGGCCGAGCTCAACAAACTGGTGCGCGCGTTTGTCGGCCTGGCCAACAGCCACGAGCGTTTGGTGTCGATCTGGCTGCGCGAGCAGCGCTCACTGGCCGAGCGCTATCGCCGGGAACATGACCGCCGGCAACGCCGCATCAACCAACGGTGGACGGATTGCCTGAAGCGGTGTTACCCCGACCGCTCGACCGACGAGATCGTCACCGCCACACGGGGTGTCCAATTGTTGTTGCTGTCCGAGGCGCTGCGCCCTCCGGGTGGGCGGCGTGCCAAGCAGGCCGAGGAACTCCTGGCGGAGATGGCATTGGCATCTCTGCGCGCCCTGGAGCCGGAGCCGGCCGCTAAGCGGTGACGAACTTGAGCAGCGCGGATTCGAACGCATCCGGTGCTTCCAGCATTGGATAATGGCCGCAATCGGGCACTTCTACGAGGGTCGCGTCGGGTAGTTGCTGCTGCAGCCAGCGGGCCCCCTTGGCCGAGTGGACCGGGTCGATGGCACCGATGATCTGTAGCACCGGCTGGGTGACCCGCGGGATGTCGGCGAGCAGATCGGTCGTCAGGAGCGACCGATAGCACGCGACCGCGGCCCAGGACGGCATCCGAAGCGAGCAGCGCACCAGCCAATCGACCGTTCTCGGATCCGGCTCGTGACCGAACGCCGACGCGATCGTGCGATACCGCGCCCCCACCCGGTTGGCGTGCTCGTCAGCGACCATGGCCTCGAGCATCGGCCCGGGCGGCCCACCGAACGGAAATCCTTCGCTGCGGCTCGCGCGAACCCCGTTTGACCCGACTAACACCAGCCCGGTGACCAACTCGGGTGCCGCCGCGGCGGCGCGAAAGGCTACTTGCCCGCCGAAGGAGTGGCCAACCACCGTCAGGCCATCAATTTCGAGCCGGCCGAGCACCGAGAGCAGGTCGGCGGCGAGGTGCTCGACGTCATAGCCGCGCAGTGGGTTATCGGAGAATCCGTGGCCGCGTTGGTCCACGCACAGGACGCGAAGTCCGCGCTCGGTGAGCACCCGCACTTGGCGATCCCACAGCTCGTGGTCGAGGCCGAAGCCCGAAATCAGCGCCACGACGGGGCCGTCGCCGAGATCTTGCACGTGAATCCGCACACCATCTTCGACTTCGACAAATGCCACTTCAGGTCTCGCCCTCGATCGGGTAGATTTATGAGCTTCCAAGTCTTAATAATACCGGGGAAGGCCTCATGAGCACCAGCCTCGAAGCGCTATCCATAAACTCCCTGGGCGGGGGAGTGAGCGAGATATCGCTGATTCGCCCAAAATTGTTGAATCGGTTCGACAATCGTTTGCAGGTTGAACTGGCAGCCGCGCTCGAAGAGCTCGGCAAAGACGCTGGCGTCCGCGCGATTGTGCTGGGGTCCACTGGAAGCGCGTTCTCCGCCGGTGGGGACTTCGCCTTGATGCGGGCCGCCCATGACGACGCGGATTCGCGGCGCGAAACCGTCGACGCCGGCGGCAGGCTGCTGCGGTCGTTCCTTGACCTGCCCCAGCCGATCATCGCTGCGGTGCAGGGGCCGGCGATTGGCCTGGGCGCCACGGTGGCGCTGATGTGCGACGTCGTGGTTGCGGCAAGGGCCGCGAAACTCGCCGATACTCATGTGAAGGTGGGTCTGGTCGCCGGCGACGGCGGTTGTCTGGTGTGGCCGCAGGCGGCCGGCATGCTGCGTGCACGGCGTCACCTGCTCACCGGGGATTCACTCGACGCGGCCACCGCCTATCAGCTGGGCATGGTGACCGACATCGTCGACGAGCCCGACGACGTGCTGCCGTGTGCCCGTGAGATCGCCAAGCGCATCGCGGCTCTGGCGCCGCTGGCCGTCCAGGGCACGAAACGTGCGCTGAACCATGTGACTTCGCTTCGGGCCGACGAAGTCGTCGAGCTGGCTTTCGAACTCGAGGAGCAGACCCTGACCAGCGAAGACCTGCTGGAAGGCATCGCCGCGTTCAAAGAAGGCCGCGATTCCAACTTCGTCGGTCGGTGAGAGCACGATGACTCTGCGAACCGGTTGCGATGCAACCACTTACAGCGCCATCGTTCCCGACTGTCACATGCCGGGCGGGTGGACCCGTGGCACGACGTGCGGTAAACGGGCGTTAAGCAGAGACCGGGATTCGCACATCCGCCGGGTCTTGACAATCCGCTGGGACTTTGTTGATCTCCTTGGAAGTAGACCGGGGGAGCGGCTCATCCGCCGGAATGACTGCAAAGGACGTTAGCGATGAAGCGTCGAGTGTCAGTAGCCGCCATAATCGTCAGCGCCGTTGCGGTCGGTGGGGTCTCAGGGGCGGTGGCGCCGCGGGCGCAGGCCAAACCCGCGCCCGAGGTTGAGTACATGTACAACGTGGCGGTGCGGCGGCACTACAACTTTCCCAACAACGACGCGATCGGCTACGGCTACGGCATCTGCGGCAAGGTCACCGGCGGCGAGGGCTACCCCCAGATCATGGGTGATGTGAAAAACGATGTGACGCCCAACGACGAGTTCGCTGCGAATTATCTCGTCTCGTACGCCGTCGACATCTTGTGCCCCGCCCAGATCTGGCAGCTGCGGAACTCGGCGCAGGGGTATCGCCCGCCGCCCGGCCAGGAGTATTTCGGCAGTCCCGGCGCCGAATGAGCAGCTGGACCACGCGATCGGGCCGGGACCGGCTACGGAATCGTGTAGCCGCCGCTGACCGAGATGAGCTGCCCGGTCACCTGCCGAGCCGCTGTCGGTGAGCAGAACCACGCCGCGGCCCGGCCGACGTCCTCGGCGGTGGTCAGGCGGCGCAACGGGGTGCCCTTGATCATGTAGTCGATCTGGTCGGGGTTGAACACGTTGTCCTGGCCGACAGCCCAGAGGCTGGATTCACCGACCGCCTCCGGACCCTCCGGGATCACCAGGCCGGGGCAGATGATGTTGGACCTGATCCCGTGGCGGCCGTGCTCGCGCGCGACGGTCCGGGCCAGGGCCACCACCGCGGCCTTCGACGCACCGTAGATGCCTTGACGGATCTGCCCGAACGCTGCGTCGCTGGCGATAAACGCGATCGCACCGCCGCCGGCCTCTTTCATCGGACCGATCGCCGCCTGGGTGGCGGCGACAGCGCTGAAGAGGTTGATTTCGATGGTGCGCTGCCACTTGTCACGATCGGTGTCGGTCGCGATGAAGCCGGGCACGCTCCACCCGGCGTTGTTCACCAGGACATCGATGCCGCCCCAGTTGTCCACTGCGGTACCGATCGCGGACTCGGCGCCGCCGGGAGCGGTCAGATCATCGATCGCGAGTTCGACGTCGGCCGCGCCACGCGCCTGTGCCTCACCCCGCACGCGCTCCGCCTGCGGTTTGTCGATATCGCTGATCACGATTCGGGAGCCCTCCGCGGCAAACACGTGAACGATGCCGCGCCCGATGTTGGATGCGCCTCCAGTCACCACCACCCGGGCGCCTGCCAATCCAAGGTCCATCCGCTCCTCCTCGTCCGGGCGGCTGTTGTGGCCGCTGTAATGTTAGTTTAACGTGGATTAGAAACTATGGTTCCATGGTCTCGGTAGGGAAAGGTAGTTTATGGCTGTGTCGCTCCTTGACCAGCGCGTCGTCGGCGACGGCGGTTACGGGCGCAAGCGTGGGATGCGCCGATGACACTGGTGCTACGCGACGTGGCCGACGGGATCGCGTGGATCACGCTCAATCGACCGGAACGGATGAACGCCATCACCGTCGCGCTGAGCGGTGAGCTGGAGCAGGCGATCGTCGAATTGGGCAACGACCCCGCCGTCACCGTTGTCGTCATCCGAGGCGCGAAGGGAAACTTTTGCGCCGGTGGTGATTTCGATGAAGTGGAGCAGCTGCGTTCCCAAGGGCCGGATGCGCTGCGCCGGCTGTTCGCGGCGTTCCGCGACGCCTGCGAAGCCATCACCCGCGTCGAGGCCCCGGTGGTCGCGGCGGTCGAAGGCATCGCGATGGCGGGCGGCTTCGAGCTGATGCAGGCGTCGGACATTGCACTGGTCAGCGAGGACGCCAGGATCGCCGACAACCACATCAAGTTCGGCATGATCCCCGGCGGCGGCAGCACTCAGCGGTTGGCGCGGCTGGTCGGCCGACAGGAGGCGCTGGGCCTGCTGCTATCGGGGGACCGGATCTCCGGTGCCGACGCCGTTCGTCTCGGCCTGGCGTATCGCAGCTTTTCCCAGCCCGAGTTCGACGACGGCGTGCGACGGTTTGCGGCCGATCTGGCAGGCCGCCGGCGCGAGGCCGTCGCATCGGTGAAGCGGCTGGTCTACGCCGGCCTCGAGGTCGCGTCAGCGACCGGATTGGACGACGAAATCGATTCCGTGGTGGACCACATCTGCGGGCGCGCCGGGCCGAACGGGGTGGCCGCTTTTCGGCAGCGAGGAGTGCAGCGATGAGTGCAGTAGAAACAACCGCGCCGGTCGCGCTCGACGTCGCCGACGGCGTCGCCCGGCTGCGCCTGAATCGACCCGAGGCGTCCAACGGGATGAACGTCGAACTCCTTAGAGCGCTTCATGAGGAGATACTGGCGTGCCACGCCAATCCCGCGGTACGAGTCGTTCTGCTCACCGGTGCGGGCCGCAATTTCTGTGCCGGCGGTGATATCCACACTTTCGAGTCCAAGGGTTCGGGTCTTCCGGACTACCTGCGCGAGGCGACAGCATGGCTGCAATTGGCCACCGCCGCATTGATTCAGCTCAAGGCGCCGGTGGTGACCGCCGTGCAGGGTTTCGCCGCAGGCGGCGGCGGACTGGGATTGGTGTGCGCATCCGACATCGTCGTTGCCGCACGCTCGGCGAAGTTCTTCTCGGGCGCGGTCCGGGTCGGCATGGCCCCCGACGGCGGCTCGTCGGTCACCCTGCCCCAACTGGTCGGCCTGCGCCAGGCGCTGCGAATTCTGCTGACCAATCCGACGTTGACGGCCACCGAGGCGCTCGAGATCGGCTTGATCACCGAGGTGGTCGACGATGACGAACTACCAAGCCGCGCCGCACAACTGGCGACCGAGCTCGCTGCGATGCCGGCCAAGGCGCTGTCCGCCACGAAACGGCTGGTTTGGAGTGGACTCGGTTCATCGGTCGAGGAACGTCTGGCCGAGGAGGCGCGCACCGTCTCGGAGCTATCCGGAACCGCCGACGCGCTGGAAGGCCTGCGGGCCGTCATCGAACGCCGCAAACCGAATTTCACCGGCCAATGAGCGCCGACTGTGTCCTGGTCGAAGACCGCGCCGCGGTGCGGGTCATCACGTTGAACCGGCCCGACAAGCGCAACGCGATCGACATCCCCGTCCGCCTCGAGCTCGCAAAAGCGTTGGAGACAGCCGACGCCGACCGCTCGATCCGGGCCATAGTGTTAACGGGAGCCGGCCCGGCGTTCTGCTCGGGCGGCGACATCGCCTCGATGGAGCCGCTCGCTCCGGAGCCTGCCATGGAGCGGGTGCAGCTGGCGCAGAGGGTGATTCGTGCGATCTGGGACACACCCAAGCCGGTCGTTGCCGCGGTGGAAGGTTCCGCCTACGGCGCCGGCGCCGCGCTCGCGGCGGCCTGCGACCGTGTCGTCGCCGCCACGAACGTGCGCTTCGCGACGACGTTCACCAACGTCGGATTGGCCGGCGACATGGGCATATTCGCCTCACTGCCCAGGCGGGTCGGAATCGCCCGCGCTCGCCAGATGCTGATGATGCCGGCCCCCGTCGACGCGCCCGCCGCACTGGAGATGGGCCTGGTCGACGCGCTCGCCAACCCGGGAAGGGCGTTGCAGGTGGCGCTGACCGATGCCGAGCGCTTGGCCGCCGGTCCGGCACAAGCCTATGCGGCGATCAAATCGCTGCTCGCCGCGGCGGCGTCGCTCAGCCCATTGGAGATCCTGGATCGCGAGGCCGAGAACCAGGCACGGTTGTTCGGCAGCGATGACTTCGCCGAAGGGGTCGCGGCGTTTCGCGAAAAGCGCCGGCCGGAGTTCGGAGCGGTCCGGCAATGAGTTCTCCCGAGAGGAGCCATAAGTGACCTCACTGATCGAATCGGCCGCCGCCGCCGGCAGTCGATACGAGCGATTGATCAAACCCGACAAGGTGCACGGGTCGCTCTACACCGACCCGGACATCTTCGCCGAGGAGCTGCGCAAGATCTGGTATCGCACTTGGGTGTTCGTCGGACACGAGAGCGAGGTTTCCCAGGCCGGCGACTACGTGCGGAAGCGGCTCGGGCTGCAGGACGTGATCATGACCCGAGACCGGGACGGGCAGCTGCATCTGCTGCTGAACCGTTGTTCGCACCGCGGCAATCAGGTCTGCGCCGATGTCAAGGGCAATTCGTCGACCTTCCGCTGCCCCTACCACGGGTGGACGTTTCGCAACACCGGCGAGCTCGTCGGTTTCCCTTTTTTCAAAGGCTACGGCCGGCGTGACCTTGACCTGCCGCTGGGGCGGCTGCCACGAATGGACAGCTACCGCGGTTTCGTGTTCGGCAGTTTCGCCGCCGATGGCCCCAGCCTCGTCGAACATCTCGGCGCCGCGGCCGGCGAGATCGACCGGCTGGCCAGGCTGTCGCCCGAAGGTCGAGTCGAGCTGACCGCCGGCTGGCTGCAGCATCAGACCCGCGCAAACTGGAAACTATTGGCGGAGAACGAAACCGACGGATATCACCCGCAGTTCGTGCACGGCTCGATATTCGGTGTCACCGGCAGCCCGATCGGCGCGTTGTACAGCGACACCTCGACGGCGGTGACGCGGGATTTGGGCAACGGTCACAGCGAAAACGATCTGCGGCCCGAGTTCCGCAAGTTCGCCGAACCGATGCGCTGGTTCGGCACCACCGAGGACCGAGTGCCCGACTACGTCGCCGCGATCCGCCAACGCTACGGCGCCGACGCCGAAAAAATCCTCATCGAGGGCGGCCCTCACGTCATGATCTTCCCGAACCTCTTCATCGCCGAGATCCAGGTCTTCAACATCCAACCGGTCGCAGTCGGCGAGTGCATCCAGTACTCCACCGCGGTCCAGCTGGCTGGCGCGCCGGAATTGAACAAGCGGATGGTGTCGCAGTGCATGGGCTCGGTAGGCCCCGCCGGCATGCTGCTGGCCGACGACACCGAGATGTACGAGCGCAACCAGATTGGCATCGAGGCCCTGACACCCGAGTGGCTGGACGTGCGTCGCGGGCTCACTCGGGAACGCGTCGACGAGAACGGCTTCACCATCGGCGGAGCCACCGACGAGACCGGAATGCGCGGGTTTTGGTCGCGCTACAAGACGTTGATGGAGGCGCAGTCATGACGAGCACAGCGCTGGACAACGCCGCGGCGCTGGGGCCCGTCCCCGACGGCTTCGACCGCTGGGACGTGGAGCAGTTCCTCTACCGCGAAGCGCGTTACGCCGACGAGTGTGACTACGACGCCTGGGAAGCGTTGTGGACCGACGACGCGCTCTACTGGGTTCCCGTGGCCACCACCGACGACCCGCTGCGGACGATGTCGGTGATCTACGACAACCGCAGTCGCATCGCGACCCGGCTCAAGCAGGTCCGCACCGGTAAACGGCACGCGCAGGCGCCGCCGTCCAATCTGCGGCGCATGCTGTCCAACATCGAATTCCTGGGCGGCCGCGGCAATCCCAGTGGTGGCGTCGACCTGGAGGTGGGCGCGAACTTTTTGGTGTTGGAGTCCCGTGCCCGCGGCAACCACCTGTGGGGTGGCCGGGTGACCTACCGGCTGCGCCGTCAAGACGGTGAGTTGCGGTTGGCGTACAAGAAGGTCGTCCTCGTGGACAACGACCGGCCGATCCCCACGCTGGGCTTCCTGATCTGACTCGACATGACGATTGAATTCGGCGACAGCGAATCCGTGAACCTGCCGGGCGATGGTCCGGTGATCGGCAGCGAATTCGCGCAAGTATCTGTGACTTTCGATACCGCGGGAAATTCGCCACGCCTGAGACTGGAGGACCTTCGCTCAGGTCGCGTGCGTTACCTCGACGCGCTCGAACTGGAAACCATCATCTGGTTGCCCCAGGAGCGTCTCACCGCGCTGATGGATCCGTCCGCCGGCCGCTGGCGGGACGACGCGTGAAGCGTGCCGCGATCGTCAGCCCGCTTCGCACCGCCGTCGGCACGTTCGGCGGCAGCCTGCGTCCCCTGCGCGCCGAGGACCTCGCCGCCCGCGTCATCGAGGCGGTGGTGGAGCGCAGCGGCGTCGATCCAGCGGTCATCGAAGACGTCGTCTTCGCCCAGTCCTACGCCAACTCCGAGGCACCCTGCATCGGACGCTGGGCCGCCTTGCACGCCAATCTGCCGATCAGCGTGCCCGGTCTGCAGATCGACCGGCGCTGCGGCGGCGGCCTACAGGCCGTGCTCACCGCGGCGATGATGGTGCAGACCGGTGCCGCGGACGTGGTGCTGGCCGGTGGTGTCGAATCGATGAGCAACATCGAGCACTACAGCACCACCGCTCGATGGGGCGCGCGCTCCGGTAACCAGATGCTCTACGACCGGCTCGATCGCGGCCGCGAATTGTCGCAGCCGACATGGCGATTCGGTCCCAGCAGCGGCATGATCGAGACCGCCGAGAACCTGGCGGCCGACTACGGCATCGACCGTGACGCCGCCGATAGCTTCGCGGCCCGCAGCCATCAGCGCGCCGCCGCGGCCCAGCAGGCGGGCCGCTTCGACGACGAGATCGTCACCGTGCAGGTGCCGCAGCGCAAGGGCGCGCCGATCGAATTCGCCGACGACGAAGGGATCCGCGCCGACACCACGCCCGAAACCCTCGCCCGCCTGCGTCCACTGATGAGCGACGGCACGGTGACGGCCGGCAACTCCAGCCAGCAGAACGACGCCGCGGCGGCCTGCCTGGTGGTTGCCGAGGATCGCCTCGAAGACCTCGGCCTGGAGCCGCTCGGCTACCTCGAAGGGTGGGCGGTGATCGGCTGCGAGCCGTCACGGATGGGCATCGGACCCGTGGGCGCGGTCGAAAGGCTTTTCCGCAGAACCGGTTTGTACTTTGACGACCTGGCGCTGATCGAGATCAACGAGGCATTTGCCGTGCAGGTGCTGGCCGTACTGGCCGGGTGGGGAATCAAGCTCGACGACGTCGACGACCGGTTGAACGTCAACGGGTCCGGTATCTCGCTGGGGCACCCGATCGGTGCCACCGGAGTCCGGATCCTGGCCACCATGCTGCATGAGCTCCGCCGGCGCGGCGGTGGCTTGGCGCTGGAGACGATGTGCATCGGCGGCGGTCAGGGCATCGCCGCGATCTTCCGGGGAGCCGCGTCGTGACCGCGTCCCATCGTGCGCGCGATGTTCGGCATGGTGCTCTCGGCTGCCCTGCACGGTGATTGGATGGGCCTGGGCAAGAAGGTCTCCTACAAGCGCATGATCGACGCCATGACACAACTCACCGTCCGCGGATTGCGCGTCCCGGAAGACTGAATGGAACTTGCGGAAAGCAATCGTTGGCCATTGAATGCCGGGCCAGACGCGTAACCTTGGAATATGTCAAAGGTGCCATTTCTTGCCAAGACAAAGGTTGAAGACAACGATCCGAAATCCGAACGGACTCGGACGCGCATCCTCGATGCCGCCGCCCATTTGCTCAGCGTCAATGGCTTCGCGGAGACCCGGCTCGCCGATGTAGCCGAGTCCACGGATATCCCGTCATCGGCGATCTACTATCACTTCCCATCCCGGGATGACCTCATCGAAGAGGTGATGTACCGCGGGATCAGCGACATGCGCCAGCGCCTGCAACAGGTGTTGGACGGGCTACCCGCCGGCACCCCGCCGATCGATCACATCATGGCTGCCGTGGAGGCACACCTCCGGAACGAGCTGGAGCTCTCCGACTACTGCACCGCTTGGATCCGCAATTCGGGCCAGCTTCCCGAGGAACTGGCCAAACGGCAAAAGAAAGAGGCGGCCGCTTACGGGCGCATTTGGCAGGGGCTGTTTGATGATGCAGTTTCCGCCGGGGAAATCAATCCCGAATTGGATAGCGCATTGGTGCGATTGCTGGTGCTCGGGGCCCTGAACTGGGTGGCCGAATGGTGGGATCCTCGCCGCGGGTCGGTCGACGACATCGTGGCCAAGGCGCAGCTCGTGTTGCGCAGCGGCCTGATGGCCACGAACGGCGCGGCCGCCCAACCCAGCGCGAGCAGCGCCAGACCGGGCAAGCTTAGGCATCTGTTCGGCTGGCCGCATCGCCGGTAGCGCTGTCGAGCAGGAACGACCAGCAGACTCAATCGCGGGGGACCGAGGCGAACCGGCCCGCATCGAGTGCGTCGAGCAGCTGGCCGACGATCCACTCCAGGGCGGCCTTGTCGGGAGGTAGGGTCGCCTGCTCGTAGCCGACGAGCAGGTACACGGCCCAATCGGCGAACAGCTGTGCCTGGCGTTCGTCGTGCAAGATCTCCACCGCGGATTCGTGCAGGATCTGGTGGCGTTCGGCGTCGACATCCACTTGCACGGCATGGACATCGGAATCGGCGCTGCTCCACGCGCGGATCGCGGCCTCGGCGCGGTGCGGCAGATTCAAACCGATGTCGATCATGCGGTCGATGCGCCGCCGTGGATCGGGTTCCGTTCGAATCCACTCCACCAGCCGGACGGTGTTGGCCTGTCGCCAGAACTCGACCAGTTCTTTCGTGTATGTCGGCCAGTTCTCGAAGAAGTGATAGAACGAGCCGCTGGTGACCCCGAGCCGGTTGCACACCTCGGCCAGCTTCAGCCCGCCGTAGCCAAGGTCGGAGAGCACGTCGAGGCCCGTTTCCAGGTAGGCCACCCGCGATACGCCGCTCACCATGCTTGGGACTTTAGCCGGTAGGTCGGGCGCGGAATTCCTCCTCGGGTTCGGAACAGGGGAGCTTGCCCAACCCGCCCATCGCGGTTGACGCTCGTCCATATTTTAATCTACGTTAAACTGAGCGCCAGCGCGTCATACGAGCGGAGGAAACACAAGTGCCCGGAGTGCAGGACAAGGTCGTCATCGTCACCGGAGCCGGGGGAGGGCTGGGCCGTGCCTACGCGAGGTTCCTTGCCGGCAACGGCGCGCTCGTCGTCGTCAACGACCTCGGCGGGGCTCGGGACGGGTCCGGTTCGGGCACCAGCATGGCCGACGCCGTGGTCGAGGAAATCCGGGGCAACGGGGGCCGGGCGGTCGCGGACTACTCCAGCGTGGCCACCCGCGAGGGCGCCGAAGCGATCGTCGCCACCGCGATCGAGCACTTCGGCGCCGTGCACGGTGTGGTCAACAACGCGGGAATCCTGCGTGACGGGGCGTTCCACAAGATGACCGACGAGAACTGGGATGCCGTGATCAAGGTGCACCTCTACGGCGGCTACCACGTGACTCGGGCGGCGTGGCCGCACCTGCGTGAGCAGAAGTTCGGCCGCATCGTGATGGCGTCGTCGACCAGCGGGATATACGGCAATTTCGGCCAGGCCAACTATGGGGCCGCCAAGCTGGGGCTGGTCGGCCTGATCAACACCCTGGCGATCGAGGGCGCAAAGTATGGCATCACCGCGAATGCGGTCGCTCCGATGGCGGCCACCCGGATGACCGCCGACATCGCGCCCAAGGAAGTCCTGGACAAACTGGACCCGAACCACGTCGCACCGGCGGTCGGATACCTGCTCTCCGAAGAGAATCAGGAATCCGGCTCGGTGTTCGTCGTCGGCGGCGGGCTGGTACAGCGGGTGGCACAGTTCCAAAACGACGGCGTCACCTTCGGTGAACCGCCGACGCTGGAACAGATCACCGAGCGCTGGGCGGAGATCAGCGACATGTCGAACGCGAAGCCCGGCACCAACCCGGTGGGATAGCAACGGGGCCAACGTGGTTGGAGCGGTCCGTTGACCACGAGCATCGAGGCGCGACGGCGGTCGCTTCGCGAACGCTTCCCGGTGTGGCAGCCGCGCACGCTCGCGGGATGGCTTGACCTATGCGCCGAACGTTATGGCGACCGTCCCCTGGTGCTGGCCGACGACACGCGGCTCAGCTATGCGGATGTGGCGGCCGAGTCCCGATGTCTGGCCGACGGCCTCGCCGCGATCGGTGTTCGCCCCGGGGATCGCGTGGGCATGGTCATGGCGAATTACCCGCAATTCGTCACCGTGAAGTTCGCTATCGCTCGGGTCGGGGCGATCGCGGTGCCGCTCAACTTCTTCTATCGGCAGGATGAATTGCGCTACGTCCTTGCGGATTCCGGATGCCGGGTAGTGGTCACTATGACGGAATTCCGCGGCCTCGACTACCAGTCGATGTTCGACGGGATCGCGCCAGGCTGGGATTCACCGACGCCCGCCGGACCGTGGACGGCGGTGCTGCTCGACACCGATGGCCGAGCGCGGCAGGGCTGCCTGACGGTGGCCAGCCTGGCCGCGCTCGGGGACGAAAACCGCGACGCCAGCGCCGGTTTGGTCGTCGCTCCGCTCGATGCCGGCGACATGCTGTACACGTCCGGCACCACCGGCTCACCCAAGGGGGTCCTGGTCACCCATGACGCGGTGTTGCGGACGGCGTACGCGTCGGCGCTGACCCGGGCCTACGAGGACGGCAGGCGAATACTGTTCTCGCTGCCCTGCTACCACATGTTCGGCTATATCGAAGGATTGCTGTCGGTCATGTTCGTCGGCGGTGCGATCATCCCGCAGACCACGTTCAGCGCGGAGGGTTATTTCGCCGGAGTCGAGCGCCACCGTGCCAGCGACATCCTGTGTGTTCCCACCATGGCCGTCGCACTGATCGAAAGCCCGGCCCGCGAGCGGTACGACCTCGGCTCCCTGAACGCGATGCTGTGTGGATCGGCACCTGCGCCGATCTGGCTGTGGCGGCGAATCGAGGACGACTTCGGGGTCAGCGAAATCGTCACCGGTTACGGGATGACGGAGTGCGGGGGCGCGATGACGCTGACCCGGCCGGAAGACTCGCTTTGCCTGACATCCGAAACCGTCGGAAAGCCTAAAATGGCCGGCGCTGCCTCGGTTCCGGGCACCGATGCCCTCGTTGTCTACAAAGCGGTGGATCCCGAAACGGGCGAGGATGTGCCCATCGGCGAGGAAGGCGAGTTGGCTTCATCGGGGCCCACTGTGATGTTGCGGTATTGGAACCGGCCCGAGGAGACCGCGGCGGCCGTGCGTGACGGCTGGCTCTACTCAGGAGACGTCGGTCGGGTACGCGCCGACGGCTACCTTCAGGTGACCGGCCGGAGCAGGGAGCTGTACAAGAGCGGGGGAGAGCTGGTGATGCCCAAGGAGATCGAGGACCTCCTGGCGGCAAGCGACGAAATCAGCCAGGTCTTCGCCGTCGGTTTGCCCGACGACCGATGGGGCGAGATCGGGTGTGTCGTCGTGGTTCCGGCGCCGGGCGCGACCCTGTCCGAAACCGATGTGCTCGATATCTGCCGCGCGAAGCTGGCACGATTCAAGGTGCCCAAGCGGGTGGTGTTTTACCGCGCGGAGGACCTGCCAACCACGGCGACGGGCAAGGTTCAGAAATACAAGCTCGTGCAGCAGCTCACGTCGCAGAGGCGTTGACGCGGTCAGCCGTCATGCCGACGCCGGCGCTCCCGTCGTTTGGTTGGCGCGCGCGCATCCGTGCGACCGCGACGGTCACGCCGACCAACATCACGAACGCGCCGATTCCGGTGAGGAGGTACTGCCAACTGGCAAAGCCGCCACCGTAGTAGCCGACGGTCACGCCCCACCAGAGCACGACCATCGCGGCGAAACACCCGTAGATGACCGGAGATTGCGCCACGGCGGATCGCCGCCGCAGGAGCAGGGCCGTGGTCGCGAGTGGAAGGAAGAACAGCGTGATCGCGGGAACCGCCTGGTAGAGGGGATCGTCCCAGACGATCTTCATGTACTCCCAGACGATCACGAATGCCACGGCGCCGCCGACGACCAGGGCGGTCCATTGGGCTTGGGTGCCGTTGCGAAGGTACTCCGCTCGCCCGACTTTGATCGCCTGGGCGAAGAAGATCAATTCAAGGATCAGCGCGCTGAGCAGTCCGAGCCAGAACAGCTTGAGGAACCAGTGGTCGTACGTGTTGAACCAGATGTTGAAGCGGGCTACGACCCCAACGTCGTGCGCGAACCACAGGAACGTGCAGGGCAACGGGATCGAGATCCAGCCCTCGCGCCGGGTCATGACGACCGCGGTTATCATCGCGATGTTCTGCAGCACCATCGAAAGCCCGAAACCCACCAGGATCGGAACCGTGTTGTTGTCGATGGCTTCGAGAATCGCGTGCACGTCGTACATTCACGAATCGTATCGGTTATATGCGGACGTCTCGTTGTCGTACACGGTAAGTAACTGTCGATCGGGTGCACACCGCCCCATCCGCGGCCCGGCCAAGCACGTCGACCACCGCGGAGGTGGAGCCGACGCGCTGTAGATCGGCTCGCACTGTGATCGCTGCGTCGCCTCGTCCGGGTCGAAGGAAGATCGTGTGCAACCCGGCCGGAACCAACGCCGGATTGTGCTGCGCGACAGCCCGAGACGCCGCCATTTCCACCAGGCAGGTCCAGACGCCGCCGTGCACGAAGCCCATGAAATTGGTCCATCGCGACGGCTCGGACAGCGTGATTAGGACGGCGCCGTCACCTGCGCCGTGATCGACACCCAGGTAGTCGTCGATGTTGGCGGCCGGGCGGCACGTAGGCGGCGTCGCAGGCGGCGCCTCGAGCGGCACAACGGCCGCAGGAGAAACGGGCCGATGATGCAACCACGCGGAGTAGGTGGCGAGGAGATTGCCTTGCTCATCGCTGAGCTGGCCGCGGGCGTAGCCGCCACCGGCATCGACCATTGCGGCATCGGCGGCCGCCCGCAACCTGGTGAACGCCGGGACGGGCGCCAGGAAGTCGACCGCGATTTGCGACGTCACCAACCACCAGCCCGCGGGAAGTTGAGCGAAAATGCTCTCACCCATCACATGATCCAGCGCCGTGCCGACCGCGCCGGACTGCGGTTGCCCCAGGTTGTTTCGTGACCACGGACCCAGCACGACGTCGCACTGCCGCTGGTTGCCGGAGCTCACGCAGTTCTGCAGCCCGAACTTGACCTCCACCGACGTGGGGTCGTCGACCTCGCAGGGCCTCGTCGTCACATGTCACCCTTTGCTGACCTTGGAGAGGCCTCCGTGCGGGGCCAACCTACCCAATAAATTTAACCTATTCTAGAAAATGTCGCCTAGCAGCAGCGCATTGCCATGTATGCATCGTTGGGTTTTAATCCAGGTTAAGGCGATGCGCGCGCGGGCGGGAAGGTGGTGCACCCGGCGGGAGCCTTGACCATAAGTCAACTTATGGTACCGTCTCTGTGACGGGGGTCATAGGTGGCCAACCAGGGTTGATCATGACGGCGCTCCCGGCTCAGATCGAAATCTAATCAAGAATAGATTTGGGAGAGAAAAGGACAATGGGGTTCAAGAACTCGGCGGAGGTCGCGAAGTACATCGGCGGCATATTCGAGACGGCCTTCGACGATCCAGAGATCGGTCCCAAACTGGTCGACACCGGGCTCGTGGTGGCGTTCGCCTTCATCGAGCCGGAAGCCCTCGTCGTCATCGACATGGCGAACAAGTCGGTCCGCGAGGGACTGGAAGGCGGACCGTCGCCAACGGCGACGATGTCCATGACGGCCGACACCGGCAACGGCTACTGGCAGGGCAAGGTCAATCTGCCGCTTGCCATGGCCAAAAAGAAGATCAAGGTCGAAGGCAACGTGGCGAGCCTGCTCAAGCTGGCTCCACTCGGCAAGAAGCTCTACCCCGGCTATATCGAGCGGCTCAAGAACGACGGTCGCGACGATCTCCTCGTCTGATCGCATGTTTCCGGGTACCCACGCGGCGTCGGCGCCGGACCGGCCGGCCGTGATCATGGCCGAGTCCGGTCGGGCGCTTACCTACCGAGAACTCGACGACAATTCGGCTCGACTGGCGGCGGCGCTGCACGCAATGGGCTTGCGCCGGGGCGACGTCGTCGCCATGCTCTCGGACAACACCGTCGAAGCGTTCGAGATCTACTGGGCCGCATTGCGTTCCGGCCTTTACATCACCGCGGTGAACTGGCATCTGACTTCCGAGGAAGCCGCCTACATCGTGCGTGACAGCGGCGCGCAAGTTGTCATCGCGTCCACTGGGGTGGCAGAACTCGCCGAGCAGCTGCCCGATTTGGTTCCCGAGGTGCGGCATTGGTACTCCTTCGGTGCCGCAATCACCGGGTACCTGCCCTACGGCGCGCTCTTGGCCACGACGGATACCCGGCTGAGCGATCAGCCGCGCGGTTCGGAGATGTTGTACTCCTCGGGCACCACGGGACGGCCCAAGGGCATCAAGCCGCACCTGCTGCCGATCCAGGTCGACGAACCCGGCGACCCGCTGATCGGGCTGCTGGCCCATGCCTTCCAGATCTCCAGCGTCGACGTGTACTTGTCACCGGCGCCGATCTACCACACCGCCCCGCTGAAGTGGTGCGCCGGCGTTCAGGCGCTGGGCGGCACGGTGGTTGTGGTGGAGCGCTTCGACGCCGAGAAGGCGTTGGCCGCCATCCAGAAGTACCGCGTGAGTGTCACTCAGATGGTCCCGACGATGTTCGTCAGGATGCTCCAACTGCCGGACGAGGTGCGCGGCGCGTACGACGTGTCTTCGCTGCGCATGGCGGTGCACGCGGCCGCCCCCTGCCCGCCCGACGTCAAGGACGCAATGATCGACTGGTGGGGCCCGATCCTCGTCGAATATTACGGCGCGACGGAGCAACACGGCACCACGGTTATCACCACGGCCGAGTGGCAGAACAAGCGTGGGTCGGTCGGCAAGGCCGCCCTCGGTGTCCTGCACATCTGCGACGACGACGGTACCGAGCTGCCCCTGGGCGCGGTTGGCACCATCTACTTCGAACGCGACGTCGTGCCCTTCGAGTATCACAACGATCCCGAAAAGACCGCTTCCTCAAGGCATCCGGCACACCAGAACTGGGCCACTGTCGGCGACATCGGCTATCTCGACGAGGACGGCTACCTGTTCTTGACCGACCGCAAGGCATTCATGATCATCTCCGGTGGGGTGAACATCTACCCGCAGGAAGTCGAGAACGTGCTGGCGCTACACCCGAAGGTCTTCGATGTCGCGGTGATCGGCGTGCCCGACCCGGAGATGGGGGAACAGGTCAAGGCGGTCGTTCAATTGCGGCCCGGGACAACACCATCGGCCGAACTGGCCGACGAGATCATCAGCTATGTCCGGGACCGCATTGCGCATTACAAGGCGCCCCGGACCGTCGACTTCGTCGACGAGTTACCACGAACACCCACCGGGAAGCTCGTGAAGAGAATGCTGAAGGCCCGCTATGTGGAGGCAAGCGCATGACAACTGACACGGCCCCGAAGATCGACCGCCCGCCCTTCGATCCGGTGAGCATCTCGTCGCTGGAATTCTGGGCGCAGAGCTTCGACGAGCGTGAGAAGGCGTTCAAGATCCTGCGCGACGAACGCCCGGTCAGCTGGCACCGACCGATCGAGGGCTCGATGATGGAGCCCGAGGTCGACGGCGTCTGGGTGGTCACGCGCAACGAGGATGTCTGCTACGTCAGCAAAAACCCGGAGATCTTCTGCTCCGGGTATGGCATCACGTTCGAGGCCGTTCCCGAAGAGATGCTCGAGGCCGCCCAGTCGTTCCTGGGCATGGACGGCGCCAAGCACTCGAGCCTGCGCAGGCTCGTCAGCTCCGTCTTCACCCCGCGGCAGGTGGCTAAGATCAAGGACCAGATCGACCGCCAGGCGAAGTCCATCGTCGACGATCTGCTCAAGACCAAGGAGGGCGACTTCGTCGAGCAGGTGTCAAAGCGCCTGCCGATGTGGACCATCTACGAAATGCTCGGTCTACCCGAGGACGAGCGCGACGAGGCGGCACACCTGGCCGACGGCATGGTGGCCTGGGCCGACCCCGACGTTGCGGCCGGTCGCGAACCCGCCGAAGTGCTGACCGATTCGCTGGTCGGGCTGCTCAACATCGGCATCGGCCTGGCCGAGAGGCGGAGGGCGCACCCGCAGAACGACCTGATGAGCTCGCTGGTGCAGGCCGAAGTCGACGGGCGGCGACTCACCGACGACGACCTCGGCCCCTACTTCGTGCTGCTGTCCGTGGCCGGTAACGACACCACCCGCACCACCACCACCTTCACCACGCTGGCGTTGCAGCAGTTTCCCGAGCAAAAGGCGTTGCTGGAAAAGGATTTCGATGGGCAGATCAAGGTCGCCATCGAAGAATTCGTCCGCTGGACCACCCCGGTGATGACGTTCCGGCGCACCGCCACCCGGGACACCGAGCTGCGCGGCCAGCACATCCGCGAGGGTGACTGGGTGACGATGGTCTACTCGTCGGCCAACCGCGACGAGCGGGTGTTCGCCAACCCCTACGAGTTCGACATCACCCGATCGCCCAACCCCCACGTCGCGTTCGGCGGCGGTGGCCCGCACTTCTGCATGGGTGCCTTCATGGCGAAGATGCAGTTGGAAGCGATCTTCCGCGAGCTGATCTTCCGGGCGCCCAACCTGCGGGTCGGCGAGCCCGAGTATCTGACCGGAAACTTCATCACCGCAGTCAAATCCCTGCCCTACACCCTCGATTAGGAGAATCATGGCCGACTTCAGGGGCAAGCGCTACGTCGTCACCGGCGCGGCATCAGGCATCGGCCACGCGGTGGCCGAGCGACTCCTATCCGCGGGCGCCGAGGTCTACTGCCTGGATCGCAACCCACCGAAAGCCAAAGTGACCCAACACATCGAGGTCGACCTGGCCAACCCGCACAGCATCGACACCGCCGTAGAGCAACTCGACGGCGACTTCGACGGGCTGATGAATGTCGCCGGCATTCCCGGCACCGCGCCCGCCGAGTTAGTGTTGGCCGTCAACAGCCTCGCGGTCCGCCACCTCACCGAGTCGTTCTTCGAGCGCTTGCGGCCGGGCGGTTCCGTCACCATCGTGTCCTCGACCGCCGGGTTCGGCTGGCCGCTGCGGCTCGACACCATCCGTGACCTGCTGGCCACCGATACCTTCGAGGAGGGCGCGGCCTGGTTCAAGGCCAACCCGCAGCAGGGCAACGCCTACAACTTCTCCAAGGAAGTCACCACCGTCTACGCGATGTCGATGGGTTTGGCGTTGGCGGAGATGGGATTTCGCATCAACGCGGTGCTGCCAGGGCCGGTCGAGACGCCGATCCTGGTCGACTTCGAGGAGTCGATGGGCAAGGACACCCTCGACGGGCTGAAGAATCTGCTGGGACGGCACGCCGACCCTGACGACATCGCCGGTGTGGTGCTGTTCCTGGCCTCCGACGACGCCCGGTGGGTCAACGGCCAGGCGCTTGCGGTCGACGGCGGCATCAGCGGGGCGGTCGCGAGTGGCGTCGTGCCGGCCCCCGAAATCTGATCTGCCCAAGGAGGATCCGTGACTGTACACGCCGTCGAGGCGACCGATAGCGCCGGCGTGCTCGCCGACCTACGCCGGGCCTTCGCCACCGGGCGCACCCGACCCTTGGAATGGCGCCTGGACCAACTGCGCGGGATCGAACGGTTTGTCGACGAGCGGGAGGCGGAGATCGCCGCGGCTTTGGCGGACGACCTGGGGCGCTCGCCGGCGGAGGCATGGCTGGGTGATGTCGCTTCCACCAAAGGTGAAGCCGTTTACGCACGCAAGCATCTGAAGAAGTGGATGCAGAAGCGCCGCGAGCCATTGCCGTTGGCGCAGCTGCCAGGACGGGGGTGGGTGCAATGCGACCCCCTGGGTGTCGTGCTGATCATCGGGCCGTGGAACTACCCGCTGTATCTCAGCCTGGCACCGCTGGTCGCCGCGGTTGCGGCCGGCAACTGTGCGGTGGTCAAACCCTCCGAGCTGGCGCCCGCCACGTCGGCGCTGTTGGCGCGGCTGCTTCCTCGGTACGCCGATAAAGAGGCCGTGCGGGTCGTCGAGGGCGATGCCGCCATCACCCAAGAGCTGCTGGCGTCGGGATTCGACCATGTCTTGTTCACCGGCGGCACCGAGGTCGGCAAGAAGATCATGGCCGCGGCGGCGCCCACCCTGACCCCGGTCACACTCGAGCTCGGCGGCAAAAGTCCCGTGATCGTCGCGGCCGATGCCGACATCGACGTCGCCGCGCGGCGCATCGCCTGGGTCAAGCTGTTGAATTCCGGTCAGACCTGTATTGCGCCGGACTATGTGCTGGCCGATCACCGGATCGCCGAGGAATTGGTCGGCAAGATCGTTGCCAACGTGCGCGAGTTCCGTTCCGCCGAGCAGGATCCGGCACTGCGCATCGTCAATCAACGCCAGTTCGACCGATTGGTCTCGCTGATCGCGACCACCGACGGAAAGGTCGTTAGCGGAGGGCGGTCTGAGGCCTCCACGTTGCGGATCGAACCGACAGTAATCGTCGACCCATCGCCCACCGACCCGGTGATGGCGGACGAGATCTTTGGGCCGATACTGCCAGTCCTGACGGTCGAATCGCTGGACCACGCAGTCGATTTCGTAAATGGCCGCCCGAAGCCCTTGGCGTTGTATATCTTTGCCTCGGGTCAACTCGGCCGTGACTTGATCGACCGCATACCGTCCGGTGGCGCGGTGATCAATCATGTTGCCATGCATTGTCTGGTGCCGTCCCTGCCGTTCGGCGGTGTCGGTGCCAGCGGCATGGGCGCCTACCACGGCAAGTGGGGGTTCGAGACGCTCAGCCACCGGCGCGCGGTGCTGTCCAAACCGGCCAAACCAGACCCACGTCTGGTCTACCCGCCGTACAGCAAACGGGCCCTGAGCCTCATGCGGAGGATGTTCTGATGAAGGTGCGCGTCGACACCGCCAAGTGTTCGGGAATCGGGTTGTGCGAGGCAACCGCGCCGACGGTGTTCGAGATCGGGGATGACGGCCAGTCGCATGTGACCACCCCCGAACCGTCGGACGACGAACGCGCCGCGGTCGAAGAGGCGGTAATCAGCTGCCCGACCGGCGCGTTATCCATCGAGGGCTAGGGCAGTGGCTTTCGTCGTCACCCAAAAGTGTTTGCAAGGCCGCCTTCGGCATTACGGCATTGATGCGATGCGACGCCAGGGGTTGCCACGGTGCTGACGCAAAACGCGCGCGGCACCGGCCCGAGCGCTCAACCGCGGAGAACCATTGTTTAATATGGAATAAAATATTGCTCGTGAGGTGATGATGTGGGCTCTGCGTTGACCGATGAAGAAGGCCTGTTGGTCGACACCGTTCGTGCGTTCATCGACCGTGACGTCAAACCGACGGTCCGCGACGTCGAACACGCCAACGAGTATCCCGAGAAGTGGATCGAGCAGATGAAGCAGATCGGGATCTACGGCTTGGCGATCCCCGAACTGTACGGCGGCTCGCCGGTATCGACCCCTTGCTACGTGTTGGTGACGCAGGAACTGGCGCGGGGCTGGATGAGCCTGGCCGGAGCGATGGGCGGTCACACGGTGGTGGCCAAGCTGCTGACGCTCTTCGGCACCGAGGAGCAGAAGCAGAAGTACCTGCCCAGGATGGCCACCGGTGAGGTCCGCGCGACGATGGCGCTCACGGAACCCGGCGGCGGCTCGGATCTACAGAACATGGCGACCACCGCGGTTCCCGATGGTCAGGATCTGGTGATCAGCGGCGCGAAAACCTGGATATCCAACGCGCGCCGCTCGGATCTCATTGCGCTGTTGTGCAAGACCGATCCGAAGGCGACACCGAGGCACACGGGTATCTCCATCGTGTTGGTGGAGCACGGGCCGGGCCTAACGGTGTCGCGGGACCTACCCAAGCTGGGCTACAAGGGCGTGGAAAGCTGCGAGCTGTCCTTCGACCGATACCGCGCGCCCGCCTCGGCGATCCTTGGCGGCGTGCCCGGCAAGGGGTTCGCGCAGATGATGAAGGGTCTGGAGACCGGCCGCATTCAGGTCGCCTCCCGCGCGCTCGGCGTGGCGACCGCCGCGCTCGAGGACGCGCTCGCCTATGCGCAGCACCGGGAGAGCTTCGGTCAAGCGATCTGGAAACACCAGTCGGTCGGCAACTACTTGGCGGACATGGCAACAAAGCTCACCGCCGCCCGGCAACTCACGCTCTACGCGGCCGAGCGCTACGACCGTGGCGACCGCGCCGACATGGAGGCGGGGATGGCGAAGCTCTTCGCGTCCGAGGTGGCGATGGAGGTCGCACTTAACGCCGTGCGAATCCATGGCGGCTACGGGTATTCAACCGAATTCGACGTCGAACGCTACTTCCGCGACGCGCCGCTGATGATCGTCGGCGAAGGCACCAACGAGATCCAGCGCAATGTCATCGCGGGCCAACTCGTCGCGCGCGGCGGCATCTGAGGTCGCGCGCCGATTGCGCCGGCGGTACAGATCGCCCACAATCCGAGGTACCAGAGAGGGCGGAATTGCGGCCCGAAGAACGCCGCGATGGCCGCGAACCAGCAAGTGACTCCCGAGGGGCCGTCGTTCGGCACGTACGGCGACTTGATGACGCTGGACAGCGAAACCGGCTTGGGCGGACGACTTTTCGATCAGGGCATCCTGCATCGGTGTTCTGAGCGCCGGCATCCTGAGTGGCCGAGGCGCACGCGACAAGTCTCATGGAATCGCCGCCGGTTACGGCCCGTACAGGGTGCCCCGCCACATCGTTACCAACACGTCGACGGCGGCTTCCTCGTCGGCAAGATTCGGTTCGACCCCCAGCCCGGCGATGTACAGCACCCGCTCGGTGCCCCAGAACAGTGTTGCCGCGAGAGTCCTGCTCGGCACTTGCGAGGTGATGATCCCCGCCGCGCGTTCGCGTTCGATCTCGACGGCGCCGGCGGCGATGAAACGTTCGGCGATTGCCAACCACAGGTTGCGCAACTCGGGCTCGGAGTGCCAGTGGTGATTCGCCGCCTGTAATACCGGACGGTGGCGATGCCACGCATGTGTCACAGCCCGAATGCTGCGCTGCAGGGCGACCGTCGGCGAATCCTCGGGGGAGCGGGCCAGAAACGGTTGCACGGTCTCGAAGATGTCGTCCATCGCGCGCTCGAGCAGACCGCTGAGCACGGAAAACTTGGACGCGAAATAGAAGTAGAAGGTCGCCCTGGAGACCTGCGCCTCGGTGAGGATCTGCGCAACGCTGATGTCATTGAACGGTTGCCCTGCGAGCAGGCGCGCGGTGGCCGCGAAGATGTTCTCAGCGGCCGACGCCTCGGTGTCCGCCACCCGGCGTCGACCGACCGCTCGCCGCGTCATCTCGGTCATCGGCGACACCTTACCTGCGGTCTGCGCATCTCTCCGTGTCCCACCAGAGGAATCTAAGCAATTTTCAAAACAGGTATACACGCTGTCTGAACATCATGTTAGTGTGAGCTGGTCCACACCAGCCGAGCGGGTTGGCGCAACCACCGGCAGAAGCAAAACCGCACTTCAGCGCGGGGGAGAAAGGTCGGAGTTCGATGAGTTCGACGCTGAGTAGTAGCAGTTGGTGGCCGCTGGTGGGTGAGGAAGGATGGCCCCCGAATATCAAGCCGAGCCCGGGCGATTTCATCGCCAGCGCTCCGGCCCAGCTCACATTCTTCTTCGTAGCGGGCGCCGCCGCCGTCATCTTTGCGCTGCCCTGGGCAATCAGGGCAGCCGTGCGGAGCAAGAACTACATTCCTCTGCTGGTCATCGCCAGCGGATTCATTTGCAGCCAGTGTGAACCCATGCTCGACATGTTGGGCCACTTGCACTGGGCCAAGAACCTGGTGCCGGCCTTCACCAACTTCGGCATCACCGTGCCCGCGCTCATCCCGCTGTGCTACGTGGCGTTCCTCGGGCTCGAGTCCTACTTCTGCTACTTCGTCATCCGCAACGGAGCGCATGCGCGACACTTCATCATGCTGCTGGGATTGGGCATCGTCACCGACGCGGTCATGGAGACGATCGGCATCAACTTGCGGACCTACGAGTACTACGGCGTGCAGCCGTACAAGTTCCTCAACTTCCCCTACTGGTGGGGCTTCATCAACGGCGGCTCGTTCGTCACCATCGGCGCGATGTTGGCCTTCGCGGTGCCGCGGCTGAAGGGCGCGCACAAACTCTGGCTGTTGCTGGTTGCGCCGACCGGCATGATGATGAACTACTTCGGGATCGGCTGGATTCACCTACTCGCGCACAACTCGACGCTGCCGGTCGCGGCGCGCTGGGTGGCCGCGACGATCATGATGGCGATGATGGTCTGCTGGATGCTGGTCCTGCACAAGCTCGTCGGACGGCCCCAGTCATTGCCGGCGCCGAACTGGACGCTGTGGCGGATCTTCGCGTACGGAAAGCTGACGCCGAAGCGCTCGACGCGAATGGCGATGTGGCAGAAGATGTGCGAGGAAGGCGGCGTGAAACCCGGCGACGGGATCGCAACCAACCCCGAGGACCCAACCCAGGCCTTGATGGTCGGCCCCACCGTCGTATTCGCCGATGGGGCAAGCGCCGAGACGCGCCGACGCGAAGCCGCGGTTTAAACCGTTGCAGTCGTGGGTCGTCCGGGATGGGCCCAGGCGACCCGCGCGCCCAAGGGGGTCCTCCGATGACACCAGGTGTTCAGCTGACGATGGCGTTCAGCGGCGCGGCGTTCGTGCTGCTGCTGTTCCCCACGATCATCATGACCGGCCTGCTTCCGTCGATATCACCCATGCGGAACGCCAACGAGATAGCCGAATTTCCTCTTGGTGACCGCTTCAGGTTTGCAAGCGCCGTTCCGCGTTACACTGACATCTTCGTGAGGCCGTAGCGATGACCAAAATCCGTGCCGGCATTGGCATCTGGGCGTCAAGGCACCTCGATCCCAAGGTCGCGGGGCCGTATGCGGCAGCGTTGCAGGCCACCGGGCAGATCGACTACGCGGTGATCTGGGATCAGCTGACGAGCTGGTGGCCCAACAAGTTGTTCACGCCCGAGAACACCCCGCTGGCCGAGGCCTTCCCCGACATCGACTCGCTTCAGGATCCGTTCGCGACCATGGCGTTCGCCCTCAGCGCGGTCGACCGGATGGGCTTTGCGATATGCACGGACGCATCCAGGCGCGATGCCCCCGAGTTGGCGCAGACCATGCTCACTTTGGCCGGTTCGACGACGGGCCCCGCCCTGCTCTCATTGGGCGCCGGCGAGGTGCGCAACATCAATCCGTTCGGCCGCAAGCGCTCACTGGGTCTCAAGAGGCTCAGCGACACGCTGCAGGTGCTGCGGCTGCTGTGGACCGCCCGCGAGCCGGTCGATTTCGACGGCGAGATCTTCAAACTCAAGGACGCGTTCATCGGCAACGCCGGCAAAGACCGCCGTCCGGAGGTCATCGCCATGGGTGGCGGCCCGCGGCTGACCGAGATGGCATTCAAATACGCCGACGGTTTCGGCACCGGCGCACCGTTCGTGTACGCCGACCCCGCTAAGTACCACGCGTTGGTGCAAGGCCACCGTCAGACGCTGAAGGAATTGGGCCGCGCGGACGACAGTTTCCATTTCGCCCTGCACCACATCGCCTTCATCACCAAGGGCAAGGACGACTTCGAACAGTACGTCGACAACCCGTTGGTGAAGTGGTATGCGGCGACCGGTGGCCGGATCAACCAGCGAGACTGGGAGCCCGAGGGAATCGAACCCGTGATGCCGCTGGATTGGCATTACGCCTTCCACATGAAGCCCAACTCGATGACGCTCGACGAGATCAAGGCGATCACCGACCGGGTGACACCGGAGATGGTGCGCAAGACGTTCTTCTACGGCACGCCGGACGATATCGCCAAGGAAATCAGGCCTTTCGTCGAGGCCGGCTCCACGGTCAACCTCGTCGCCGACTTCGGCCCGATTCTGGTCCCGGCGGAGCCCGAGGCCACGATCGAGGCGTCCGCGGAGATCTGCCGACTGATCAAGCAGGCCGGACCGAAAGACTAGGGGACCGGCCGCCTCTCGATCAGAGTTCGGCGGGGAAGGGGTCGTTCTGGCCGCTGGAGTAGGGGTCCGCGTCGTGCTTCTTGCGGCGGGTCACCAGCTCCTTGAGCACGCCCAGCCGGCCGCCCTTGTCCTCGAGGTGGAAGTGTTTGAGCATGGTGCGGGCGGCGTTCTGGCCGGGCATCCCGCTGATGCCGGCGACGGGATGGGTGCCCGATCCGGTGAGGTAGAGGCCCTCGACCGGGGTCTTGTATCCGGCGAAACCGGCCACCGGCTTGTTGGGGCCGAACCGGCTAATGGTGGGGTCGACGTGGTAGACCGAGCCGTCGATCGCCCAGAACCGTTCCTCGATGTCGGGCAGCACCAACGGGCGGACGGCCACCTGCAGGTCCTCGACGCCCTTGTAGTACATGTCCGCGTCTTTGAGGATGCTGTCGGTGATCTTCTTGCGCGCCACATCCCAGCCGTCCTCGGGGTAGGACGGGGTCAGGCCGGTCCAGAACCACCACAGGTCTTTGCCCGGGGGCGACATCGACGGGTCGAACGAGTTGGTCACTTGGGCCAGACCGGGAATCGCGTCCGGCACCTTGCCGCGCACACACGCCCGCGCGGCCTCGAGCGCCTGCTCGTAGGTGTGATAGCAGTTGCACGCCTGCCGCATGTCGATGCCATCACCGCGCCACTTCTCGTGCTTTGACATGTCCACCCGCCCCGACAGCGCGACGTTCACCTTGGCGTCGGCGATGCCGCGCTTGCGGGTCGGAATGTGGTCGGCGGCGTTCTGCTTCTTGGGCTCCAACACGCCGCGGGGGAGCAGCCTGGTCAATGTGGTTTTCGGGCTGCATGCCGTCAAAACCGCACGGCGAGCACGGATTTCCGCGCCACCCCTGATCCGAACACCGGTGCAGCGGTTATTGGTGACGATCAACTCCTCGACCGGCGAACTGGTGATCACGTCGCCGTGGTTGTCCTTGATGACCCCGATCAACGCCTTGGGCAGCGATCCGGTGCCGCCGTGGAACATCGCCACGCCGTACTTGCTCAGCACGCCGAGGTAGATCAGCGACCAGCCTGACATGTCGGCATCGAACGGCATGAAGGGCAGACTCGCCAGCATCGGCGCGCGGATCATGTCGTGCTCGAAGCTTTCCTCGACCGCTTCGGCCTGCGAGCTCGACATCCAGCGGCCGAGGGCGGCCATTTGCTTGCGGTTTTTGACGACCGCGCGCGCCGACTTGAGCACGTTCTTGATCTCGGGCTCCACCACATTGGTCTGCATCATCGGCAGGCCGATTTCCACTGCGGCGTCGATGACTTCGTAGAGTTCGAGCAGCGCGCGCGCGTCCTTCTTGGAGAAGTACTCCAACTCCGCGGCGGTCTTGCGGGGGTCACGCCAAAGGCCGAGGGACGCGCCGTCGGCGGAGAGCTGGAAGTGGGCGGGGTCGATGACCGTCTGGCGCAATCCATAGTGACGCGACAGCCCGAGGTCGCGGTCGATGGTGGTCGTTCGGAACAGTGACGCCTGGATCGACGCCTCGTTGATCGTGTACTCCGGCGCTTCGGGTGCAAAGGAATTCGTCGACGTCATGCCGCCGGCGGTCGGGGAGGCTTCTACCACGAGCACGTCGAGCCCGGCCTTGGCCAAATAGGCTGCCGCGACCAGCCCGTTGTGTCCCGATCCGACAACGACAACGTCGGCTTCACGCGGCGGGGGAGCGACCTTCATGACCAGTCCTTCGAGCACGCGAGCGAGCGCCGCTCGCTGATTTAATCTAACTGCCGTTAAAATCGTATCGGAACGAAACCGCAATGTCGATGACGCTGGCCGGGCGGAGATCGGTGCCCGTCGCCGCGTGGAAATCGTGCCGCGACCGTGCGCCGACGTTGTAGGAAATTAATTGCCAATACATTCCGTCCATTGCGCCTCGGAACGGAGGTCACCAATGCCGACCGGAATCCGCAGGCGGCCGATCGGTTAACCGATCACCGTCGAGGCCAGCATTTCGCGGGGGTCGGAATAGCCCGACGCCATCACCTGAAGGAAGCGGGCGTCGGCGAACGCGTGCGAGATAGGGTATTCGCGCATGTAGCCGTAGCCGCCATGCAGCTGCAGGGACTGGTCGACCGCTTGCCCGCACACCCTGCTCGCGGTAAGGCGCGCGGCGCCCGCATCCGCGACATCGAGCGCGCCGCTGCCGCGCGCGTGCACGCAGGAATCGACGAACGCCGTCAGGCCGGCCAGCTCGGCCCAGAGCTCGGCCAGCCGGAACCGGGTGTTTTCGAACTCCGCCAGCGGACGGCCGAACACCTTTCTGGCATGCACGTAGTCGACCGCCAAACCCATCGCGGTGTGCGCACTGGCCAGCGCCAACACGGCGATCCACAGGTCGAGGTCGCGACGCAAGGAGGCCGGGGACGCCATCTCGGTATCCGTGTCGACCCCGGAGAGGGTCACGTCGGCCAGTCCGGCGTCGCGCCCGGCCAGGTTGTCATCGACGGGTGTGACGGTGACGCCCGGCTGGTTTAGCGGCACCAGGGCAACGCCGTCGATGTTGGGTACCAGAAGCGCGTCGGCGATGCGCCCGCCGGCGACGCTCGACAACGTGGCGGGTGCCGGGACGGCAATCAACTCACCGGTGCTGAGCCCGGGTAGCCACTGCTGTTTTTGTGCCGCCGTGCCGTGTTCGAGTAAGAACGGGATTGTGACACCGGCCTGCAGGGCCCAGATCAGCGCGAGGCCGCTCGCCCCGGCCGCGATCGTCTCCTCGATCAGGACGGCGAGGAAGCCGAGATCGTCGGTGCCGCCGCCGCCGTACTCCTCGGGCACCGCGGTGCCGAGGAATCCGGCGTCCCCAGCGGCGGTGATGATGCTGCGCGGCACGCCGTTCGCGTGGCGCCAGTCGTCAAGGTTCGGCGCGACTTCCGTGGCGATGAATCGCTTGACGCTGTCGCGGAAGGCGTCGTGGTCGTCGCCGTAAATACGTCGACGGCTCGAAATCACCTGGGCGCCATCCGGATTGCGCCGTCGAGTCGGATCGTCTCACCGTTGAGCATGCCGTTGTCGATGATTGACAGCGCCAGCCGGGCAAACTCGTCGGGCAGGCCCAGCCGGCTCGGATGCGGCACGGTCTTCGCCAGTGAGGCCCGCACGTCGTCGGAAACCTTTGCCAGCAGCGGTGTGTCGAACGTGCCGGGCGCGATGGTGCAAACACGAATCGCCTTGGACGCCAGATCCCGTGCGGCGACGATGGTCATGCCGACGATGCCGGCCTTGGACGACGCGTACGGAATCTGACCGATCTGGCCCTCGAATGCGGCCACCGACGCGGTCAGGATCACGACGCCGCGATCACCGTCCAGCGGCTCGTTGGTGGCCATCTGCGCGGCGGCCAGTCGCAGCACGTTGAACGATCCGATCAGGTTGATGCCGATGACCTCGGAGTAGGTCTCCAGCGAGCCAGGGGAGCCGTCCTTGTTGACCACGCGGACCGGGCCGCCGCGTCCGGCGCAGTGCACCACCGCCCGAAGCGGTCCCGACTCGGTGGCGGCGTTGATCGCTGCCGTGACATCCTCGGGACTGCGAACGTCGGCGGCGACGAACTGCACGGTGTCGCCGAGTTCCTTGGCCACCGTCTCACCGTCGGAGGACGGCAGGTCGGCGATGACCACCTTGGCGGCGCCGGATCCGACTAGGCGTTCGACGGTCGCCCGCCCGAGCCCCGAGGCGCCTCCGGTAACGACCGCGGTGATTCCCTCAATCTGCATGCGCTGCTTTTCCTTTCGCGGCCGTCACAGCCGTTCGATGATGGTGGCGTTGGCCATCCCGCCGGCTTCGCACATAGTCTGCAGCCCGTAGCGACCGCCCGTCGCCTCCAATGCGTACACCATCGTGGTGAGCAGCCGGGCGCCCGACGCGCCCAGCGGATGCCCCAGCGCGATCGCGCCGCCGCGCGGATTGAGCCTGGCCGGATCCGCCCCGAAATGCTGCGCCCAGGCCATCGGTACCGGCGCGAACGCCTCGTTGACCTCGTAGTGGTCGATGTCGGCCAGCGAGAGCCTCGACCGCCGAAGGACCCGTTCTGTCGCCGGGATGGGCCCGGTCAGCATCGTGATCGGATCATCGGCGGCCAGACCGAACGCGTGGAAACGCGCCCGCGGGGTGAGACCAAGCTCGTCGGCGATGTCGTCGCCCATGATCAGCACCGCCGCCGCGCCGTCGGCCAGCTGGGACGAATTGCCGGCGGTGATGTGCCAGTCGGTGATCTCGGGGAACCGCGCCGCCATCTCGGGGGAGTAGAAGGACGACTTGAGCGCCGCCAGACCCTGCGCCGTGGTGGATGGCCGCACGGTCTCGTCGGCGGTGACCACCCCACCTTCGGGAGTGGTGATCGGCGCGATCTCCGCGGTGAAGTCGGTGCTCGCCGCGTTCGCATGTGATCGGGCGGAGAACTCGTCGATGGACTCGCGGTCGAGTTTCCAGCGGGCGGCCACCAGTTCGGCCGAGACGCCCTGTGGCACCAGGCCGGGCGCGTACCGCTCCGTTACCGATGGCCCGTAGGGGTCCTGGCCGATCCGCGCGGTGAACATCGGGATGCGGCTCATCGATTCGACACCGGCGGCCACGACAATGTCGCACGCGCCGGCGATTACGGCCTGCGCGGCAAAGTCGGCGGCCTGCTGGCTGGATCCGCAGGCGCGATGCACCGCCACCGATGGCACGCTCTCGGGCAACCCCGCCGAAAGCCACGCCCAGCGCCCAATTGGTCCCGACTGTTCGCCGACCTGGCTCACGCAGCCGGCGATCACGTCGTCGACGCGAGCGGGGTCAACGTCGTTGCGGGCCATCAGCTGGCCGATCACCTGGCCCAGCAACTCGACCGGATGCACGCCACTCAAGGCCCCACCGGGCCGCCCGTCCCTGGGCGGCTTGCCCTTGGCCATCGGCGATCGAACTGCGTCGACAATGACTGCGCTGCGCGACATTTGGTTTCTCCTCGTGGCGTCTGGGTGGCGTCAGGCGTGCTGCGGCTGGGCGATGGCCGCGCTGTCCCAATAAAAAGCCCGGATTTCGCGTACCAGCCCGTCGGCGAACGACCACACCTCGAGGGCGGAGTTGGGAATGGTGCCGTCGGATCCGGGATTCTTCCAATCGAAGGCGATCCAGGCGACCACGTGATCGCCGTCGCCGATGGTCCGCACCAGCGTGAGGTTCGTGGCGCCGGCCTGGTTGCCCGCCTTGGCGATCCCGGTGAACAGGCTGCGCAGCCGACGGCTACCTTCCACGCGTCCGCCGTGCGGCAGCGAGGGCGGCCACTCGATCGCGGCGTCCTCGGCAAAGTGGTCGTCGATCGCGGCCGCGACCGCATCGGGGTCGGCGCCGGCGAGCGCGGCATAGAAGTCTGCGACGATCTGAGCATTCGGGCGCTGCGACATCGGGCACCTCACTATTCGGGGTTGGGGATCAATTTAGAACCTTATCGTCTCATTAACTGCTCGGCAACGGCGGTCCCGACGAGCCGCCGGCGATCATCGTGCCCTGGCTCGTGGCGCAGCGGTCACCGTTCCGATCCTCCACTACCACTTCGACGAACTTGGTGCGGCGGCCGCCGCCGAGCACGGTCGCGCGAAACGTCAACGGAGCCCCGGCGGGCCGGTGAAACTGGATGTGGAGGGAACCGGTCGCGGGCAAGAGCCCCTTGTCGCTCTGCCGCATGGTGAGCGCGCCCATGATCTGGTCGGCAGCGGCGGCGACGGTACCGCCGTTCACGGCCCCGTTGGGGTTGGGCGTCAGTGTCGAACGCTCCATGCGAAAGGTCGCAGAATCCACATTCAACTCGACGCACACGAGCCCGAGGTCCCGGCAGTATGGCAGGGCATTGGCCCAGGTCAGCCAGTCGGCGTCCTGGTCCGATGCTGGGTGCCACCACGCGGCGTCGGGCGCGGAACCGTCGTGGGACATCGTTGGCTCCAATTCCTTGGTTTCCCTTTGCAATGTAAACGATCGTTTCTGCAACGATGATCGCCACCCATGCGGATGTGACCATTGACAGAACTGCGTGGATCGGCAATTATGAGACGTTGAACCTTAAAAACGTGACCCGTCGGCAGAACGTCCGTTCGGGCGTGACTCAAGAAGACAAGGACAGCTAGGTTATGGGACTCGCCGACAACAAGGTCGCCTTCATCTCCGGTGTGGCGCGGGGTCAGGGCCGTTCGCACGCGGTGCGGCTCGCCGAGGAAGGTGCCGACATCATCGGCTTCGACATCTGCGCTAACGACGACGCGGTCGAATACCCCCTTGCCACCCGCGACGATCTCGACGAGACCGGCAAGCTGATCGAGAAGTACAGGCGCAAGGCACTGCTATCGGTAGTCGATGTCCGTGATTTCGACGCGGTCAAACGTGTCGTCGACGACGGTGTGGCCGAATTGGGGCGCTTGGACATTGTTTTGGCAAATGCCGGGGTTATGGCCATCACCGGCCAGCAGCGGCTGCAGCGCGAGGCCTTCCTGGCCGGGATCGACATCATGCTGGTCGGGGTGTTCAACACGGTGATGCCCGCCATCCCGCACCTGCGGGCGGGCGGGCGCGGTGGATCGATCGTGATCACCAGCTCCACCGCGGGTTTGGTCGGCGGACTCGGGGACGGCTCGCCGGGCGTGCTTGGTTACACCGCGTCCAAGCACGGCGTGGTCGGGCTAATGCGGGCCTGGGCCAATGTGCTGGCGCCGGAGAACATACGTGTCAACACCATCCACCCGACCGGCGTCAACTCGCCGATGATCGCTAACGAAGCCTTCGGGCGCTACGTCCAGGAGTTTCCGACGATCGCCCAGAACCTGCAGAACCCGTTGCCGGTACCTAACGGATTGCTTGAGCCGCAAGACGTTACGGATTCGATCATGCACCTGGTCTCGGACGCGGGCCGCTACATCACCGGCACCACGTACGTCATGGACGCGGGGTTTACGAACAACCGCTAGCCGCTCATCGAAAGGGGGCCGACGATGACCCAGATGGCTGAAAGGTTGGACCACCCGAGGCGTCCATCCGCTTCGCGCGCAGTCGATGCACCCCGCACGTCGGGACCGGTGAAGTGGTGGGCGGCGGTCGGCGCCGTCTACCTGGTCGTCATGGTGGCCGTGCTGACCCGCTGGGTGCTCAGCCCGTTGTTCAAGACCGTGCCGGTGGGACCGAGCCCCGTGCCGACCTTTATGAAGGTCGCCGTCGTGTTCTTCGAGGTGATCTCGATTCCTGCCGTGTTGGCCGCGTTCTATTTCCTGGTCGTCAGGCCGTGGCGGCGCGAGGGCAAGCTCAGCGTCGACGGAGCGCTGGTCATTGCTTTCGCGACTTTGTGGTTCCAGGACCCGTTGTCGGCGTACAGCGGCACGTGGTTCACCTACAACGCCTGGGCGCTCAACTACGGCTCCTGGGTCAACAGCGTTCCCTATGCGACCGGAAAGGCCGCACCCGGAGCCATGATCGTCGAGCCAATCCTGATCGTTCCCGGGGCCTACGTGTACTGCTTCGTGGTCGCGATGTTCGCCGGATCCTGGGTGATGCGCACCGCGCGCAACCGTTGGCCGCAGCTGAGCGCGGTCAAGCTCGCCGCCATCTGCGTCGGCGCGATGTGGGGCTTTGACGTCGTGCTCGAGGGCGTCATGTTCATGCCGTTGGGAATTTGGGAGTACCCGGGCGGGCACTTCAACATCTTCCCCAACACGTATCACAAGTTCCCGCTCACCGAGATGATCACGGCCGGTTCGGCTTTCGCCGCCGTCGCGATCTTGCGGTTCTTCAAGAACGACCGCGGCGAAACGCTTGCCGACCGGGGTGTGGAGTCGCTGAAGGTCTCGGATCGTCGCAAGAGCGTGTTGCGGGCGTTGGCGATGGTCGGCGCTGTCAACGTGTTGTTCTTCGTTCTGTACAACGTGGCCAACACGTGGACGGCGACACGGATGGCCGACTGGCCGGTGGACTTCCAGAAGCGCTCGTATCTGACCAATGGTCTGTGCGGCGCGGGAACCGACCAGATGTGCCCCGGGCCGGCCGTTCCCCAGTTCCGCAACAACAACCACGACCCCAACGGCGGATCGGCGCACCTGGATCCCAACGGGAACCTAGTCGTGCCCCCGAACACCACGCTGCCGAGCATGGTGCCCTTCGACCGCGGGAAGTAGTGCGAGGCGCGACATTTCATCCATCGTTAGATTCGCAGTCCTGGCATCTGCAATAGCGTCACGCCCGCTGGCCGTCGAGGAGACGCAAACCGAACCGACCCATACGGACGGGCGCACGGTATTCGTCGCCGCGGGCCTAAATGCCGCGGACGCGCGCGATGCGGTCGCGGTGCAGGCCGCGCTGCTAGGGGGCGGCGCCTTGCGCAAAGACCTGATGATGAGGCTTGCGCGGCATCGCCCCAGGGTGGCGCAGCGTTACCTCGCCCTCGAACTCGGCCGTGTTGTCGATCAACTCGATCAGGTGTTGCCGGCCGCGACGTCGCGTCGCATGAAATCCGCTGCAGTGCAGCCAGTCCCGAGCTGCAGCGAAGAGTCTTTCGATCGGGCGATGGGCCACGAGCGCATCCCGCCGGCTCCGGATTGGGCCGGCGTGCTGAGGCCGTCCCGGCTGCGGCGGGCGCGCGCCGAGGAACTGCGTGCCGCGCCGACCGACCGGGACCTGGAACGCCTGGGCCAGTTGGAAGAGGAAGCTTCCCAGGAGGATGACGGATCGGCGGACGACACCGACGAGAGCAAGATCATCAACCTGCTGTCGGCCCCTGGTATACCCAATCCGCTCGGCGACGCCCTCCAGAAGCTGCTCGGGATGGGCCGCAGCGGTCTGGACAAGAACCAGGGCTCGGCCGAAATCCCCGTCGCGAAGCAACGCTTCGGGCCGATCGGGCGCAACGCCACGAAGCGTCGGCTCGGCCAGATTCTTTCGGCGGCGCTGGCGCCGGTTCCGGCGGCGGGCATCCGATATCCGGAGTGGGACTGCCACAAGGGGACCTACCGCCCGGACTGGTGCACCGTCAACGAGTACGACCCCGCCGACGTCGAGTCCGGGTCTGAGCGGGCCGCCATTGCCGGGCCGTCGTTGCAGCGGCCCCTGGCGCGGGTCGGGATCGAACCGGAACGGCACCGGCGCCAGGCCGAGGGCGACTCACTGGATCTCTCGGCCCTGCTGGACTACGAGACCGACCGTCGGCACGGCGACAACCCCGACCCGTACATCTATGAAAGCAGCCGGTTGACCAAACGTGACCTGTCGGTTCTCGTCCTGCTGGACTGTTCCGGCTCGACCGCGGAGGCCTCCGGCGGCCATGTCGTCTTCGACGAGGAACGACGACTCGCCGGCGACGTCACGGTGGCCCTGGAAAGGCTGGGCGACCGGGTCGGGACCTACGGGTTCTATTCACGCGGCAGGGACGCGGTGCGTTTCTTGAGGATCAAGGGCTTCGGCGCACGGTTCGACACCGCCGCGAAGCGACGCCTGCAGTCGGTTCAACCGTCTGGCTTCACCCGGATCGGTGCCGCGATCCGGCACGCCACCCACGTTTTGGAGTCGCAGGCGCTGGCAAAGAATATGGTGCTCTTGGTGATCGGTGACGGACTGCCCTACGACGACGGCTACGAGGACCGCTACGCCCGCGCGGACGCGCGGCAGGCGATCCAAGAGGCCGTGCGGCGCGGCATCGGGGTCGCCGGAATCGGTATCCGATCGTCGACCGAGCCCCAGGTGCTCGAGGACGTATGGTCGGACGCGTCGTTTCGGGTGATCGGACAAAGCGAGGACATCCGCCGCCACCTGCGAGGTCTCTTGATCAACGCGCTGAGTGCGACGCGAAGCAACGGTCGCCGCCGCGAGTACCTGACCGAAGAACACCACGCCCACCTGCGGTCCCATGCGGCCAGGCGCGGCGCTATGAACACGTACAGCTGAACCGCGAGGTAAAAATGAGCGAATTGGCAATGGAAAAAACGGATTCGACGCGAGAAGGTGCCCGGGAGGAACCCGGGTACATCCCGGTCGGCGACGAGGTCGAGGTGTTTACCGCCGCGTGGCGTTCAGGTCTTCCGGTCATGCTGAAGGGTCCGACCGGTTGCGGCAAGACCCGGCTCGTCGAGCACGTGGCAAAAGAAGTTGGTGTGCCGCTCTTCACGGTGTGCTGTCACGAGGACATGACGTCGTCGGACCTGTTGGGCCGGTTCGTACTGCGCGATTCCCACACGGAATGGGTGGATGGCCCGCTGACGCAGGCGGTCCGTCAGGGCGGGATCTGCTATCTCGACGAGGTGGTGGAGGCCCGGCAAGACGCGATCGTCGCGGTCCATTCGCTGTCCGATCACCGCAGGGAGCTGAACATCGAGCGGCTCGGCGGACTCAAAATCCATGCGGCGCCGGGGTTTCAGCTCGTCGTATCGTATAACCCCGGGTACCAGAGCATCTTGAAGGACCTGAAGATGTCGACGCGCCAGCGCCTGGTAGGCATCGATCTCGGCTTTCCACCGCCGGATATCGAACGAAAGATTCTGCGACAGGAAAGCGGGCTGGACTCCGACGTGCTGGAGGACATCATCCGGCTGGGTCAGGCGATCCGGCGTCTCGATGATGCCGCGCTGCGCGAGACCGCATCCACCCGCGCGCTCGTCGCGACCGCCACCCTGGTCCGTGCCGGCTTGCGCCCACGCGCGGCCGCCGTGTCGGCGATCGCGAGCCCGCTGACCGATGACCCGGAAACCCGTGAGCGGTTGACGGTGCTGATCGAGTCGTATCTCTGAACGCGAGAATCGGGACGTAGCGCTGGTCCCAGGTTCGATGATGTCTTTTGGTGCTTGTGCCGGTTTTAACTAGCCCGTATCGCAGCATAGGCTCGTGACGCCGAGCACCTGGGGCGGCCGCGACGTGATAGCTTGAAGCGGATAACGATCGTTCACTTTGTGGCAAATTCGAAGCCGGGCGGAGTTGTGTCATGAATCCTGTTGGGTATCCAGATCAAACCCCGGGCCGCTCGGCCGTCGTTGTCGGTGCCGGTCTTTCGGGACTGGCTGCCGCGTACCGCCTGCAACAGGCCGGAATCACGGTCACGGTGCTGGAGTCGGGCCGTGGGCCGGGCGGTCGCGTGCAAACGGAGTGCCACGGCGGCTACATCGTGGACACGGGCCCCGACGCCCTCACCGCCGGCTACACGAGTTACCTGAAGTTGGTGGAGGACCTCGGGCTCGGTGACCGCCTGGTGGATACCAGCGCAGTCATGGGCCTGGTCCGGCGAGGACGCCTGATCGACATCGATCCGGCCAGTCCGCTGAAACTGCCTTTCACCCCCGTCTTGTCGATGGCGGCCAAACTGCGCTTGGCGGCCGGGTTCATCCGATTGCGGAAGCTGATCGCCGAAGTCGACTCCTACGACATGGGCCGATCGGCGGCGCTGGACGATCCGGACGTGTCCGCGTACGACTTTGGCCTGCGTCATTTTGGCCGTGAGGTGACCGAGTACCTCATCGATCCGATGATGCGATTGACCACCGGCACCGGCGCCCGAGATGCATCCAGCGTGAACGTTCTTGGCGCACTGGGTGCTTGGTCTGGTGGCCTGCGTAGCGTCCGGGGCGGATTGGCGACGGTCACCCATGAGCTCGCGTCGCAACTCGACGTCCGCTATGGCGCGACGGTTACCCGAGTCGACGAGACGGATTCCGGCGTGAGCGTGTCATACACAGACAGCAGTGGCAACCACGATGTCAGCGCGGAAACCTGTGTCATCGGTGCCATGTATCACCGCGCCATCGAAATGTGGCCGCCATTGTTGACGGCATCGCCGGCGTTCGGGGACAAGCTACGCAACGTCAAATTGATCAGCGTCTCACTCGGCTACCGGGTTCCGACCCGAAGCCGGGCGTACACCGTTTTGGTACCCACCCTCGAACGATCTGACGCGCTGTTGATCTTCTTGCAGCACAACAAGTCCCCCGATCGGGCGCCGCGCGGGCACAGCCTCGTCACCATCTACACCGACACCGCCGTCACCGATAGATTCCTCGAATACACCGACGCTCGACTCGAAGCCTGGGCCGCCGGCATCATCGAAGGGCTTTGCCCCGAACTCGCCGGAAACCGCGACTTGTCGGTGGTGACTCGCTGGCCATACGCGGGCTACCTCGCGGACCCTGGCTTCTGGCGCCGCAACAGCGCCCTGCGTGATTCACTGCCTGCCCGGGGGCCGGTCCAGATTGCCGGCGACCTGTTCGGCGCCGGGTCGATGGAATCCGCCGCACGATGGGGCGAGAACGCGGCCCGCCGCGTCCTCGAGAGTCGCTGAGCGGCCCGGTCTGCCGTGCGGCGGGCCATCGCTCTGATTCGGTGACGGGCGGTCGATGGCGAATATCTCCGACTTAGAACCGAGCTGATTATCCGGTTCGACCCTTGAGGTGCCCGCTCACTTCGATGCTCCGGCCCAGTGCCGCGGGGAGTTCGTCGGGATGCAGCACGAACGCGGCCATGTCGAGAATTCCCACAAAGTCGACACCGGCGTCGATGAACGGCCGGAATTGGGCGGCGGCCTCCGTGGGCGAGCCGTAGAAATACGATTTTTCGGCCATCGCGCGGGTCGCGCGGCCCGCCCATTCCTCGACTTCGGCCTTGCTCATCGACAGTGGCAGCATCTTCATCGCGTAGTGCCAGTCCCGCGGCATGGGCGGTTCGATACCCTCGAGGTCCCAATCGGATTGGTTGACTCGCCCGGCAATCGCGGTGAGCCAGCGGGTCAGTTTGTTGTCGAGTGCGCGGTCGACCACGTTGGGGTCTTCGTGTAGCAGCATCGTTGCCCACACGCCGAATCTGAAGGTGTCCGGGTCGCGTCCCTTGCGGACCAATTGTGCCCGCATGGTGTCGCGTTCCTCGGCGAACTTTTCGGGAGAACTCCATACGAACGGGCACATTGTGCAGAACCCGTCGCCGTAGCTGGTGGCCAGATCGATGATCCGCGGTCCGCCGCCCAGACCCCATAACTTGGGCCGGTTCGCCTTGGCGGTTCCGATCCACGCGTCGGTCAGTGTGGTGTGGTGCCCTTCGAAGTTGATGGGACGGTCGCTGGCCATCAGCTTGTCGAAAACTCGGTAGATGTCTTCGAGGCGATTGATGCCTTGCGCCCGTTTCCAGCCGAATGGTTGGGTCTGCTTGATTTCACCGGCGCCGATCTGCACGATCGTGCGACCCCCGGTGAGGTCGGCCAATGTGAGCATCGACTGGGCTAGTTCGGCCGGGCCGCGGCGGATCGAGTCGGTCGAGAGGACGATACCCAGTTCCGGGGCAAGCGCGGAGGCGTAGCCGGCCATCGTCCACACATCTGGAAAGCTGTCGCAATCCGGCATCACCGCCGCCAGCGGCGTGTTCTCCGACGTCCACAGCCCCTGCGGGTACCACGAGGTCAATTGGTCCCACACCTGGAAGTAATCGACGATGCCGCTGGCAGCGATCGCCTGCGCCATCTGACCGAAAGCGGCGGTGGGAAGATGACGATCGACGGTTATGGGGATGCTTGTCTCAATCTTCGACATGGCGACGATGACTACCTCAATCCAAATGATCCGCTGATGATTTCGCGCTGAATCTCGTTGGTGCCGGCGTAGATCGGCAGCACGAGCGAGTGGCGGACGTGGCTTTCCATGTCGTACTCGGTCGCGTAGCCGTAGCCGCCCATCATCTGCATGCCCTCCAGCGCGATGCGTTTGGCCACCTCGGAGGTCTTGACCTTGGCCATCGACGTCATCCGCGTGGTCACCGGATCGGCCCCCTGTTCGAGCCTTGCGGCGACCTCGTAGGTAAGCAGGCGGGCGCACTCCAGATCGGTGGCCAGATCGGCGATCCGGTGCCGCAGCGCCTGGAACGTGCCGATGGCTTTCCCGAACTGCTTGCGCTCCTTGACGTATGCGATGGTGTCGTCCAGCGCGCGCTGGCCGATGCCGAGGCCAACCGCCGCGCCGAGTAGTCGCTCGCCGTCGAGGCCGGCCATGATCTGGGGAAAGCCGCGCCCGAGTTCGCCGACGACGTTGCTGGCGGGCACGAAGCAGTCGGTGAAGAAGACGTCGTTGACCTCACGGCCGCCCAGTGTCGAGATGCGGCGCGTTTCAACGCCTTCGGCATCGCGGGGCACCTCGAAGATGGTCAAACCGGCATGGGGCTTCCCGTCGCGGCCGGTGCGGGCGACCAACAGGATGCGCCCCGCGCGGTGCGCGTAGGAGCACCACGTCTTCTGTCCGTTGAGTACGTAGCCGTCGCCGACCGCATCGGCCCGGCAGGCAATCGCCGCGACGTCGGACCCCGCGCCGGGTTCGGAGATAGAAATCGACATGATCTCACCGTTCGCGATGGCGGACAGCGCTTCACGCTTTTGTTCTCCGGAGCCAAAACGCTTGTAGCACCCGGCGACGGTGTTCGTCGGACCGAGCGCCTTGACCGGCGCAAGTCCGCGCCAGAGTTCCTCGAACAGAATCGTCTGCTCCACGTACGTGCCACCGGAGCCGCCATATTCCTCGGGGATCGCGACGCCCAGCCAGCCCAGCTCGGCCAATTTTTTGTATAAGACGGAGGATTGGTCTTCCTCGTCGGCGTCGAGCAGCGCCTCACGTTGGTCGCGCGTGCCGCATTCACGCGCGCAGAATTCGCGCACCGCCGTTTGGAAGTCTCGCTGTTCGACGGTGAGGGTCATGCTTGCGTGAACCTCCGGTGAGGAAACAGGCCTGCGGCCACACCGTTGCGCAGCACGGCAGGCGCGCCCCCGGCCACGACGTTGGTGACGCAGTCCCGATGAATGCGCTGGATGGGAAAGTCGGTGGTCACACCGTAGCCACCGTGCAGTTCCATTGCCTTTAGGGTGATTTGGGGACCGACCGTGGCGCCGAACAGCTTGGCCTGTGTTACTTCGGCCAGTTTCGGGAATCGACCTTCGATCGCCGACGAGGCGGCGCGGTAGGCGAGCAGCCGCAGGGCCTCGATCTGCACCCACATGTCGGCCAGGGAGTGGTAGACGGCCTGAAAGTCGATGATCTGCTTGCCGAACGCCTCACGCTCCTGGGTGTATTTGGCGGCCTCGTCAAAGGCGGCCTGGCTGAAGCCGAGCCAGAAGCCGCAGTTGTGCAGGCGCTCGAGATTGAAGGCGGTCATCAACCTGGCGAACTGGCCGGGACCGACGATGACGTTCTCGGCCGGCACCCGCACGTCGCGCAGCACCATGTCGCCGTGATGGATCCCGCGATCGCCGATGTAGATGGGGCCGCGCTGGACCTCGACGCCCGGCATTGAGGCTTCCACGACGATGGCGCCGATCCCTTTGGCGCCGGGCACATCGTCGAATCGCACGAAGGTCGCATTTAGGTCGTTAACGTTCGAACCGGTCAGAAAGCTCTTGGTGCCGTTGAGGATGTACGCATCGCCGTCGCGGACCGCGGTGGTGCTCAGGTGCGTCAGGGCCGAGCCGGCTCGCGGCTCGGTGAGCGCGATGTTGCATGCGCGATGGCCGGCGACGATATCGCGCAAGTACTTCTCCTGTACGGCGTCGCCGCCGAGCAGGAACATCGATGGCCCCGGACCGCTGGTGCAGAACACCGGCTCGGGCGGCAGCCAGGACTGGGCGTATCGGAATAGCGCCTCCACCACGATCAGGTACTCGACCGCGCCGCCGCCCTGGCCGCCGTACTCCGTGGGCATTGCGACACCGAAAAGCCCCTCGGCACCGACACGGTCGAAGATTTCACGGTAAGGCGCCTCGTCGGACTCGTCCCACTCGCGTGCCTGGTCGGCGAACGATCGGCCGAGTTTCTCGGCGCGTGCCTGCAGGTCCTGTTGCTTCGGTGTCAGGGTGTAGTCCATCTAGCGGCGCTCCTCTTTGGCGACAGTCAGATCCATCGCTTCGAAATCCCATGTCCCCTCGGTGTTCCCAGCGTCACGCAACTTGTGCTTCAACACGCGGCCCACACCGTTGCGGGGGAGCGCGTCGAGGAAGTCCACGTAGCGGGGGATAGCGAAGTAGGGCAGGTTGTTCTTGAAGAAGTCGAACAGCTCGGCCGGTTCGATCGGCGAGCGGGCGACGACGCAGGCCTTGATGTCGTCCTCACCCAGATCGGACGGCACGGCGACCACCGCTGACTCGACGATCGAGGGGTGGGCGTCGATGGCCTGCTCGAGTTCGAAGCTGGCGATGTTCTCGCCGCGGCGGCGGAGACTGTCCTTCTTCCGGTCGACGAACGCGTAGGCGCCACTCGGAAGGCGCCGGCCGTAGTCACCGGTGTGATACCACAGGCCGCGCAGCGCCTCGAGTGTGGCCGTAGGGTTTTCGAAGTAGCCGTCAAACATGGCGTACTTTGCCTTTGGCCGAAGGCAGATCTCGCCGGTGGCCTCGCCGTTGAGCACGTTGCCGTCGTCGTCGAGCAAGGCAACATCGAGGTCGGGCGCGCCGATACCGCACCCGTTCGGGTCACGCCGGTCCGACGAGAGCGGCGTCAATGTCGTTGGCATGCATTCGGTCTGGCCGAATATGTCCACCCAAGGATCGACCCCGAAGCGCTCCCGGAAAGTCGCCTGCGCTTCCAGTGACAGCGGCGCGCACATGATCCGGGTGACTTTGTGGTCGCGGTCGCTAGGCGACGGCTCCGTCGCCAGGATTGCCGCGCCCATCGCCCCGACGGCGATCATCAGTGTCGCGCCGACTTCCTTCGCGCGCGGGAAGTACGCGCGGGCGCTGAACGTCCCCTGCAGGTAGGCGGGAATGCCGTAGACCAACGGCAGCGTCACGGTGACCAGCCGAGCACCGGCATGGAACAGCGGCAGGCCGGCAAAGAGGACGTCGCCTTCGGTGACCTCCAGCGCCTGGCCGATGATCTCTCCACTGCGGCAGTAGTAGCCGTGGCTGGCCACGCATCCCTTCGGTAGCCCCGTGGTGCCGGATGTGTAAAGGATCGACATCGTGTCGTGGGCGGTCACTTCCACCCGGGGCGGGGCGTCGCCGCTGTCGAACAGGCTCGCATAGGGAATCTCGTCACCTTCCGCCTCGTCGAGCATGATCACCGCGCGGAGGTCGGGCAGCTGGCTTCTGATCGGAGCGACCGCTTCGCGGCCGGCGGCATCGGTGACCAGCAGGCCGGACCGGGACTGGCGCAGCTGATGCAGCAGGAACTCGCCCTTGAGGTATGCGTTGAGCGGCACCTGGGCCGCGCCGGTCTTAGCCGCCCCGTAGAACAGTTCGAGCAACTCGATGCGATTGGGAGCAAGCATTGCGACTTGCTCGCCCTTGCCGGCGCCGAGTTGGGCCAGGCCGGCCGCGAGCGCGTCTGACCGCCGATCCATTGCGGCATAGGAGAAAACGTTCTCGTCCATGGCGCAGCAGACGCGATCGGGCGTATGTAAGGCACGTTCGCGCAGGATGTTGCCAATGGCGTCACGAACCATTTCGTAAACCCCTCCTCAAAGCGGGGTTGGGGCGGTGATGGCGGTCGCTGACGCGCAGGGCCGGTGGACCGGTAAGCGTTGGGGGAGAGGTTAGTCGGTGTTGCATGTCTTCCGTCTTCGAGGGTGCGTTAACGTCCATTTACGCATTTTCCTCCGCGGTTGGCAGGGGTTTGGCGACGCTCTGTGAACATCCGCGATTATTTTGAGACAGTACGGCTATTAATTCTGCCTGTCAACGGTGCCAACGCGTTGGCGGACGTCGATTCGCAGCGGTTTCGAGCCGCGATCGCTCAGGGTTGAATGCATCAGCTGAGCCGATCGCTGGTGTGATATAGCTCACATTAATTCTATTAGATCCGTGTGGGATAGGTAGGTACAGCGGCACTAAAACGGAACTATTATTTAACGTTGGTTAACTCAGGTTTCGAGGCCGGAGGAACAATCATGGACGTCGTCTGCCCCACGCTGCCGGCGATGGAATCCTTGCCCTTCGCGCACGACCGCGAGACGGCTTGGCACATGCTCCTGGCGTCCGGCAAAGTCGCGGTGTCCGATGCCGGCGTCTACTTCCTCAGCGGCGCGGACGTCGTCGAGGCGGCGGCCACCAATCCGGAGTTGTTTTCCTCGCAGGGCGCATTCGAAGTGCTTGGCAGCCCCTTCCCCTTGGTGCCGATCGCCTTCGATCCGCCGGAACACAGCCGCTTCCGCAGGGTGCTGGACAAGTTCTTCGGTCCGCGTCGGATGGCCGAGCGCGCCCCCGAGTTGCGTAGGCAGGTGGCCGAGCTGATCGATCAAATCGGGTCTTCGGGCGGTAGCTGCGATGTCATGAGTGCACTCGCCATTCCGTTTCCTTCCCAGGTCTTCTTGACGCTTTTCGGGCTGCCGCTTGGCGACCGTGACCTGCTGATCGGTTGGAAGGACGCCGTTTTGGAATTTACCGCCGCGGGCGGATCTACACCGTCGCCGGAGACCCTGACCAGAGCCGGCGAACTGGTGGCATATCTGAACGGTCACCTTGCCGATCGCCGCGGCGGCGATGGTGATGACCTGCTGAGCAAATTGCTTGCGGACTCGAGCGACGGCGCGCTGAACGAGCACGAACTGATCGGGCTGTGCTTCTTGTTCGTGCTTGCTGGGCTGGACACGGTAACCGCCGCCACGGGATTCGCCCTTTACGAGCTGGCCCGCAACCCGGCTTTGCGGGCCAACGTGATTGCCGACGACGAAGCGGTCGGCCACTTCATCGAAGAGGTCTTGCGCATCGACCCGCCGGTCCCCTACGTTCCCCGGGTCACGACGGCCGAGGTCACCGTCGCAGGGGTGAGGATCCCCGCCGGGTCAACGTGTTGGCTGGGGCTGGGCACCGCCAACCGTGATCCGGAGCGATACGAGGACCCCGACGCCATCCACCCAAATCGAAGCAACCACTTCGGGTTCGGCCGGGGCCCGCACCGTTGCCTGGGTTCACATTTGGCTCGCTTGGAACTGCGCCTGATCATCGAGGAATGGAACCGGCGGATCCCTAGGTACTCGGTGCTGCGCGAGCCCACGGTTGGGTGGCCGTGCGGGACGCTCCACTTCCAGGAACTGCACTTGCAAATCGGCTGATTTGGGCCCTGCCGGCCGACACCACGTTGGCCTTTGGCGCCAACAGGGAGTTGACGATTCGGTTGGCCGCCTCCTGGCCGCTGACCAACGCGCCATTGAGTCCGGATATCCGGTCTAAATCGGACGCGAACTGGACTCGCGCGGTCCAATCGAGGCGCTTCTGAAAATCGGCGATCCGCGCAAACCGGCCCTTGTCCATGACCGGGACGGATTCGGGCCAGCGCGCGACGGCATGCTCCTCGAGGGAGTCCACCACATCACCGTAGTAGCGACGAGCGCGGCCGAGCGCGTACTCCAATACGTCCTCGTCGCTGAGATTCAATGTGCGCTCTAGGTATTCGTGAGACAGCAGGACAGTCAGCAGGCCCTTGCCCTCGGGCGCGCGGCCGGGTGCCTTGGCGTGGTCGGCGATCACGGCGATGGTGTCGGGGTCCTCGTGCGGCGACACCATGTAATAGGTCGCGGGGTCGTTGGGGCGCTGCGACAACCCGAGGCAGATGCTGCCAAGCCGGCGGTAGCGGGTGGTCTCGTACAACCCTCGGTGGTTTTCGTCCATCTGGGGGAACATCGCGAGCGCGTACTGGGCTTGGGTGGCGATGACGCAGGCATCGAAGGATTCCGTTTGTTGGGCCCCGCCTCCGGGTGTGAAGGTGACCTCAACGGCGGGTCCGGTGTCCGCGACGTTGGCCACCGGGTGTCCTAGCCGGACCCGCAGCCGTCGGGCGAGTTCTTCGGGGAGTCCGCTCACTCCGGGGCGGAGGTTGTACATCGTGCTGACGAGCATGTTGCGTATCGTCCAGAGCAGCAAGGCGATCGAGGTATCGGCGTCGTCGGCGACCCAGGTGCTGCTGACCAGTGGGCGGCCGGCCCATTGGAGCAGTTCCTCGTTGAGTTCGCGACGGAAATACTCGCGGACGGTCTCGGTGTCCAGCTGGGCGACCTGGTCGTAGGTGTGGTAGCCGAGGCTGCCCCTGGCCTCGACCATGGGTCTGACCAACTTCAGGGCCTTGAGCTTGCTGCGCGCCGACAAGGCACGGGTGGTCAAACCGGTGCGCAGCAGCTTGCCGTAGTCGAGCAGGTGCTTGTCACCCCGTTTCGGCATCACACCCCATACTGGAACTTCGGTAAACAGGGGACCGAGGCCGACTTCGTGGATCAGGTCGATCGATTCACGATAGGTACCGAGGTAGAAGGCGGCGCCCAGGTCCATGATGTAGTCGCCCTTGCGCACCGTCCATACGCGGCCGCCGACTCGGTCGCGCGCTTCGAATACGGTGACGTCAAAGCCGCGTTGTTGCAGTCGATACGCCGCTGTCAGCCCGGCCAGCCCGGCGCCGACGACCGCGACTGTTCCCTTGGGTTCGCTCGACATGGAGCCTTACCGCACCGGGCGATTCGTCTGGCCGACCAGTTCGGGGCCGACTGCCTCGAACTTGGCCGCAGCCACCGTGCCTTCCGCGGAGCCACGCTGCGCCTGCTCGTCCTCCCTGATGGCTCGCAGTAGCAGCACGACCATCACGACGAACCAGCAGAAGTAGACGCACAGTGGGACCCACCACGCGAAGAGCCCGTTCCACGCCAGCGGGCCCGTCTTGAAGAACGGGATGATCGCCGCGGGCACCCAGATCATCGACACCCAGATGTTGAAATAGCCGGCCCAGCGTGGAAATACGGGCTTGGCGCCCTTGTCGAGCAGGATCGCGACGCCCAGTGATGCGACTTGGATGCAGGCCGAGGAGATGATCCCCAGGAACATCAACCAGGCCATGTCGTTGAGCATCTGGACGATTTCGGGACTCCACTCGTGCAGCCGGTACAGCGCGGTCTGCCAGATAGCAAAGGGCACCAGGAACTCGACGCACAACAAGCCGCCCGAGACCAGTTGCGACTCGGCAAGAACGGACCGCACGCCTTCCATCCGGCGCATCTGGGCGGCGATCACCGCGCAGAACGGCACCAGGAGCGCACAGGAAAATAGGCTGATCACCAGCCCAAGCCGGATCACGTTGGTGTGCTCGCCGAACTGAGCGACGAGCGCCGCGCGTGACTTGGCGGGGCTCGGCGGCGGGATGAAGTGGCACAGGAACGCGAACGCCGACGCCCAGATGACGATCATGATCGGGCCGCACCATACGCAGAGCCGTTGGGCCGTCACGTTCATGTTGGCCATCACCGGTCCTCCCTATTCACGTCGAATTGCCTTGTCATGACTGCTCTTGGCGGAGCGCGTGCTGGGCAGCCAGCCGTCCCGGCCACCCGACCACCCCGCCGCTCGGGTGCGTGCCGGCACCCGTCTGGAACAGGCCCTTGATGGGGGTGTCGTAACCACCGAGGCCGGGTGCCGGGCGGTTCTTGCCCATCCGGGTGACCAGCATGTCGACGTGGAAGTAGGCACCCGCCGGTGCGGCGAAGCGGTTCTCCAGATCCTGCGGTGTCGACACGATCCGTCCGATCTCGGTCTCGAGGCCACCGAGGAAGCGCAGGCTCGACTTCCAGATCTGTTCGGTGTAGGCGTCCTTATTGACGTCCCACCCGTTGCTCGGGTAGGCGGGCACGTTCGAGTGCAGGTAGAGCACGTCGCCCTCGGCCGACGCGATCGATCGATCCGGAGCGGACAAGATCGCCATGTAGACCGGCGGAGTGTCCACGTTGACCCCTCGCTTCATCGCGTACATCTGCTCGATGTGGTCCTCGAGGGTCCCGGTCATGAAGGTGGTGGTGCGAATGTCCTCCCCGTCACGCTTGGCCCGGGCCGCCTCGGCCTTCGGATAACCGATGCGACCGGCCGTCGCGACGTCGATCTTGAACGCGGCGGCGTTGACCGAATTCGCCGGGATGAGAGCGACTTTGGTCCGGTCTTCGCGGCTCAGCTGCTCCTGCGGGACGAGCTTGCCTAGGGTGACTTGTGACGCTGCGTTTGAGACCACCCCGCGCCGGGCGGCGAGCTCGCTGCCGTCCTCGAGCAGGACTCCGGTCGCGCGTCCGGCGTCGACGCGGATTTGCTTGACCCCGTTGCCCAGCCGTACGATGCCGCCGTGGCTCTCCAGCTTGCCTTTGAACGCCTCGACCAGGTTCGTCATCCCGCCGCGGGGCCGCTGGACGCCGAGATGGCGATGCACGCCGGCGAATCCCAGGAAGTAGGCGCCCGAGCCGACTGAGTCCGCCGGACCCACCATGGACGACCAGTAGGCCCACAGGCCACGCATGGCGTCGGATTCAAAGGTCTCCGAAATCAGCTCGAATACGTTCAGCGCCAACATGCTTCCCAGGAAGCGGCGGGTGGCGCGATCGGGGCGATGCCTGAGCAGGTACTTGGCGAAATCGAGCTTGCCCCACGCGGAGGGGTCCTGGACCGTGAGGACATCGATGAGGTCCATCACCCAGTCGATCGGTCCCCGAAGCTGCTCGTAGGTGCGCGCGTCCTTCGGGGAGAAGTAGCGGATGTCTTCGAGCGTGCGCGCGAAATCGCCCCACAGCAGCAGCGTGTCGCCGTCCTCGTTCATCCAGCCGTACGGGTGGGCAAGCGGCACGGTGTCATAACCGAACTCGGCCAGTCGCATCTGGCGGGCCAGCGGCGTCTGCGCCATGAAGAGGTCGTCCATCGCTCCGATGCTCAGCTTGTGCTCGGGCGCATCCTGCAGGTACGGATAGCTCGCCGAAAGACCACCGAGCACCGGCAGCCGCTCGACGACGCATACGGACCGGCCCTGCTCGGCGAGGGTCGCCGCCGCGCAGAGCCCGTTGTGCCCCGCCCCCACCACAATGTAATCGAACGTTTCCATATCTAGAATCCTAGGCCAGTCGGGATCGGGTAGTAAGGGCTTCGAAATGATCGGCTTCCTGCCGCGTATTTAGCTGCATTCATCGCTGGCTTCTCCCGGCTGACCGGGCTGACAGACATAACGATCGTTCTAAACGCGGACTAGGTGTGTGCCAACGCATGCTTTGGGTCTTCGGTGGATGTTTCGAAGGTTTGTGGAGGCAGCAGGCGCCATTGGCCGGTACCGATTCGGATAAGGGCGTCGATCGCGATCAGGCCCAGGACCATGCTCAGCACCGCGGCCGCCATTCGGACACCGCTGGGCATGTCGGTGTTGGTGATCGCGAAGTACGGCATCGCCAGTACCCACGAGGTCATATAGGTCGCGAACGGCACGAACACCAGCAACAACTGCCGCGCGCCGGTGAAGAACCACGACAGCCGAACGACCACCACGGCGCCGAACAGCGCGCCCAGGCTGTTGATCACCAACCAACTGACCGGGAAACCACCGATCGCGAAGGGCTGGTCCCCGTAGTAGACGTACAGCTTAGCGCTCAGCATCGGTAACTCCAGCAGGACGTTGAGCACGCCGAAAGTGGCGATCCCGCACCACATCGCGCGGCGGCTGGCGCCGCGCCTGAACGCCAGCGCCATCACATACGCCAGCCCACCGAAAAAGACCACGTACGCTAGCACCACCCACACCGGCACGCCTCTGCCGAAGGCGGTATAGCCGAGCACCCCATCGAGGGGGAAGAAGCAATGGCCCAGCACGTCGACCGTGGCTTCGTTGAACGAGCAGACGTAACCACCGACCAACACGAGGAGGAAGGCCGGCGAGCCGGATCGTCTCCAATCGACCAGGGCGGCAACCACAAAGGCCGCCACGACCACGGTGAGGACGGCGGTGATGATCGTCTGCGCCGTGGTTGGGGTGGTCATCTCCCAGGGTGGCTGAGCGATCGCGAGTACCGAGCTTGTCATCGCGTCCTTTCCTCCTTTGCGAAAACCGATGAGCTGCGACTAGCGAACGCCCGCAGACACTTTGTCGGCGAACAACGCCGACACACGCGCGGCCGCCTCCTTGCCGCTGACGAGGCCTCCGTTGAGCCCCGGGATGCGGTCCAGGTCGCTGGCGAACTGCACCCGAGCATTGCGGTCGATCTTCTTGCGGAAGTCGGCAATTCGCTTGAATCGACCCTTATCGAGCACCGGAACGGATTCCGGCCAGCGGAACAGTGCGTGCTGCTCCAGGTCGCCGGGAAGCTTGCCGTAGTAGTACTTGACCCGTTCCAGCGCATGGTCGATCAGGTAGTCGTCGTCGCGGTCGTCGGTCCGGTCGAGGTAGGCGGGGGATAGCAGCACCGAGATGAGGCCCTTGCCGGCCGGCGCCCGGCCCGGGGCCTTGTTGTGGTCGGCAATGACGGCAATGGTGTCCGGATCGTCGTAGGGGGAGACCATGGAGAAGGTTCCGGGATCGTCGGGCCGTGCCGAAAATGCAAGCGACACATTGCCCAATCTGTGGTAGCGGGCCGTCTCGTAGAGATCGCGGTGGTTCTCGTCCATCTGCGGATACATGCCCAGCGCGGGTTGGGCCGTCGTCGCTATGACCGCGGTGTCGAATGTCTCGGTCTGTTCCCCGGACGACGGCGTCTCGTAGGTGACCTCGACGGCGGAACCGTTGTCGGTGACGTTGGTGACGGTGTGCTCGAGCCTGGTTTCGACCAGCGTCGCCAGCTTCATCGGCAGCCCGGCCACGCCGGAGGTCAGGTTGAACACCGATTTGACCAACATGTTGCGCACTGTCCAGTGCAGCAAAGCCACTGAGGTGTCGTGGTCCTCGTGGACCCACGTACCGCTGACCAGTGGCGCGGCTACGTAGCGGGCGAGCTCCTCGTTGAGCACCCGGTGGCTGTAGTCGTAGACGGTCTCGTCGTCGATCTCGGCGAGGCCGTCATAGGTGTCGTAGCCCAGGCTCGCCCGGTGCTTGAAGACATCCGCGAACAGACGCAGCGCTTTGATCTTGGCCGGCCAGGAAATGACGTGCGTGCTCAGGCTCGCCCGGATCGGCTTTGCCAGATCGAGATAGTGTTGCTTGCCTTGCCGCGGCATCCCGAAAATCACCGGCGTTTCGACGAATTCGTCCGTCAAGCCGACCTCGTGGATCATCGCGACCGCCTCGCGGTAGGTCCCCAAATACACCGCGGTACCCAGGTCCATTACGAAGTCGCCCTTGCGCACCGTCCAGATTCGCCCGCCCACTCGGTCGCGGGTCTCCAACACGGTGACGTGGAAACCGGCTTTCATCAGCTCGTAAGCGGCGGCCATGCCGGCGATGCCACCCCCGATCACCGCGGCCTTGCTGTGCTGTGTCATCGATGCCTTTCTGGTAGGAGCTCGGGCCGATCCGGTGCCGATTGACGCGAGATTGGCAGCTTCGGATCGGGACAGTTGAAGGCGGTCGTGGGGCCACACACCCCACCGTTGCGCCATGCCCGTTCGATGTGCGGCTGGGGCATTGGACCTGAGTGCAAGGCGTAGAAACCATAGGGGAAATTGAAGGCGATCAGGATCGCCAACTGTGCCGCGCCGGCGATCGCGCAAAACCTCGCGAAGGTCTTGACCCCTTCGCGGTTGAACTTCAGATTGTCGATGCCGCGTTCAGGCCAGGACCGGCCACGGTCATCGCGGAAGAAGTGCAGGCAACTCAAGATGATGAACGTCCCGGGCCAGCTCAGCGGTTCGTAGAGCGGGAATTGGTGATCGGTGCCGGCAAACAACGTCAGCCACGGGATCGTCGACGAGTAGCTGATCAGCCCAGTCCTGGTCATGATCAGCTCGACGATGAAATCGCCGACGATCATCACCAGATAGGTCTGCACGATGAGCCGAAATACGCTGCGGGACGGATCTTTTCTGCGTTGGTAAGTCATGTACCGGGACCCGGCGTAGCCCGACATCGCGCACATCCACAGGTAGGCGGTGAAGTACACCATCGGCACCGGGATCAATTGCCCGTTGCCCGAGCTCCAACCCGGGATGTGCGGTAGCCAACTGCCGAAGTTAACGAACGTCGTGGCGTACTGGAATTGGTAAACGGTCCAATCGATCCAGGGCTCTTGGAAGAACATCAACCAACCGGCGAGGAAGAACAGGCCGTCAAAACTGAATCGGCCGGTGCGCAGCTTCGGCCCGATGACGAAGTGCCACAAGATCCAGCCGGTGATGCAAATCCCAAAGTTCACTTCGACGCAGCGAACCAGGACTACGTACCACGTGGGCTCTTGACCCCGGCCGAGCGTGTTGGGCGTGAAGTCGCCGCTGACGACCCACATGGTCCAGCAGTAGGCGATCAGGGCGAGCCACAGCAAGCCGTGCACGATCCAGACCTTCGCCCATGTCCGCTGAGCGGCCACGGGATCCGGGCCCGCCGCGTCAACCTCGACCAGCCTCGTCGCCGTTAACGGGCGTTCATCGAGCATGTGACGACGGTAACAGACTAATCTGTCAATGAACAGATACTTATCTGTTTTCGGACAGAATCGTCGTACACTTCGGGGGTGTCCAGTGCGATCAGACGCCGCCCGAGGACGAATCAGCAGCGTGTCGAGGAATCGACACTCGCCCTGATCGCCTCGGCGATCCAGCTGTTCGCCCGCCAGGGCTACGAACGCACCACCGCAGTGGAGATCGGCATCAACGCCGGATTCAGCCGCAACATGGTCCGTGACCGTTACGGTTCCAAAGAGGCGTTGCTGCAGTCGGTCTTCGACACCTTCGCCGAACTCCTGCTACCCGCCGTGCGGCGCGAGCGGGGCGGCACGGGCCTGGATCGCGTCCTGGGCCAGCTCGACGATCTCTTGGGCGCGGTCGAGCGGGAACCCGAAACGATGCGGGCGATGATCGTGCTCACCTTCGAGACTCCCGCCGCGTTGCAGAACTTTTCCGGTTGGTTCGACACGCTGATCGCCGAGTATGAGGCCGAACTCGCTGACCACCTCGCGGCAGGGCAGGCGGACGGCTCGGTGAGAAACGGCCTCGATCCGGCCCGCGAGGCCGAAATCTTCGTGTCGTACGCGATCGGCCTGTGCTTCAGGTCGGCCCTGCGCCGCGACGGGTACGACTTCGTTGGGGAGATCAGAGCCTGGCGTGTCCGGCTTGCGCAGCACTTGTCGGTCTGAAACGTCTGGACGCGGCCGGAGACTGCTCCAAGGCGCCGAACGAATCCAGGTCGTCGATCATGCTCGTCATGCGCTCGAGGTTGGCCAGCGATACTTCGTCGGGCTGCATCGCCGGCTGGAGCCGGCCGGCGCCAATGGTGTACAGCCAGAACACCAGGCCGTGGAAGGCCTGTTGGCGATATGCCAGCCACGCTTCCTCGAAGGAGAGCGCGGGGCCGCCCGCCGCATGCAGGCGGTCGACGTACAACTCGATGAGCTCCCGCTCCCACGCGCGCCGATCATCGACGGTCAAAGCGGAACTGAGCGCGTAGGCGACATCAAGGGCCCACACGCCGCGACTGATCAGCTGCCAGTCGTAAAGGCCCATTCCGCCGTCGGGGGTCAGATACCAGTTGCGGGAATGCACATCGGAATGCAGCAGTGTGTTCGGTGCCGATTTGTGCATCGCCAGGGAGGTCATCGTAGCCGGGAAGACGTCGGCCCGGCGACGACGGAACCCGGCGGGGAAGACCGACGCCGCACGGTCGAAGCCGATCAGGGTCCGACGCGGAAAGTCGATCGTCCCGTTGACGTCGCTTTGCCACGTGTAAGCGTCCTTGACGAGCGCCAGGTCACCGGCGAAGCGCGGGCTCTCCCAGAGAGTTCCGTGGACGGTGGCCAAGGTGGTGACGATCGATTCGGCCCGCGTTCGGTCGATGTAGTGCTTCGTCGGGTCGCCAAAAGTCGCGTTTCTAGAGCTCGCGACGTCTTCCATCAGGAACATCGAGCGTCCGGATCTGTTGTCCACCGCCATGTAGTAGCCACGGGGGGCCTCGATGTCGAGGGTGGGCCGGATGCGGTCGTAGAACAGCGCTTCGCAGGTCAATGCAGCCGACGGGACGGTGACGGCTCGGGAGGTGAACTTGGGCGTCGACTTGGTGAACACCGACGTCGGAAGCCCGGCTCGGCGGCCGACATCGTTGTAGCCGATGCTCAGCACTCGCCTGGTTGTGGACCCGTCGCTTCCCGATGCGGTCGAGACCGCGGTGACCCATGCCCCCGGCTGTCCGCGGCACAAAGCGGCCGTCAGCCACTCAGGTGTCAGCGCGTCCACCGATGGTGGGATTTCGGCAAGGGTAGTGGGTCGCGGCCTGCGCAAACGCTCGTTGACGATGTGCAGGCCGATCCGGCCCAGTTGGCCGGCGACCCTGATCTTCTGGGTGAGCGACTCGGGCATGAGGGTCTTCTTTCGCGATGGCGAGAGCGATCGTGTTATTGATACAAGTTATATCAAAATTATGGCTCCGCAAATATGTCCGCCGTGCGCGCTCGTGAGGAGCGACTACTCGTGATGCCAGCCGGCGTGCGCCGCCGCGGGTGCTGAGCCGGGGAGGGCCGAAATGCGAGCCTGGTCGCGGTGAATCGCCCGGCGCAACACGATGAAGTTGACGATGAAAAAGCCACTGAAGACGACGACCGGGATCCAGATGCCGAACAGGCCGTTCCACGCGAACGGGCCTTTGTGGAAAAAGAACAGCAGCTGATCGGGCAGGAGCGTCAGCGCCAGCCAGCCGTTGGTGTATCCGCACCATCGCGGAAAAACGGGCTCCGCGCTCTTGTCGCACAGCGATGCGACCATCACCGAGAGCGGCATGGCCAGGTATATGGTTACGCCACCGAGGAATTGCAGCCATGACATGTCGTTCATCAGGTAGATCAGCTCGTCGCGGCGGTCGGGGCGGAAGGCCGCGGTCAACCACCAGATCGCGGGATAGAAGGTCAGCGCCATGTTGCCGGCCCCGCCGAGGAGAAAGGTGTAGGTCAGTACCCCGGCGGTGCCCTCGATGCGCGCGATGAACTGGGATGTCACCGCGACGAACGGGATGAAGATCAACGCCGAGACCATGACGACAAGCATGCCGATGCGGATGCGCGTGTAGTCGCCGTGGTAGAGCGCGGCGATCTGGGCGGCATCGGCCGAAGGGGCCGTCGGTGGCAAGAACCCGGCTATCGCGCCCCAGCCGATGAACAGGGCGGCCAGATAGCCGATGGCACACCAGACGCCAAACATCTGGATTCGTGATTTGGTCAGCGGTTCCATCGGCATCTCCTCGGGGGTTCGCCCGTGGCCGCCGCGACGAATAGGGCACGCCTGCGAGCGCATCTTCTGCGCGAAGGGTATCCCGGTTAACGAACGTTTACAAGATCGGACCGGGTCATGCCTCAGGCGGAACGAGGTCTCTTTTGCCGAACGCTCTTTGGTGCGGACGTGGCGCGCGCCGCGTCGGTGCCCAGCCACTCCAGCCCCTGCAGGGCCATCCCGGTCAGGATCTCATCGAGCCCGGCCGTCCTCAGCGACTTTTCGGGCCACATCGACACCGAGTCGATCAGTCCATGGGTCGCGTGAACGGCAGCGGTCAGCACGTCATTTGGCAGGTTCGGGTAGCAGGCATCGAGGCAATCCACCCACCGGTCGATGTAGCGCTTGATCCGGGCGCGCAACCTCGACCGGTACGCCTTGGGAATCGAATTGCGTTCCCTGGTCCATACGCTCATGAGTTCGCGCTCCTCGAGCGCCCGCTGCACGTGACCGCGCACCAGGTGCTCCAGCTCCTCGCGCGGATCGTCGAACTCGCCGCCCGTCGACATCAGCACCCGGTCGATCGCCTCGTCCAGCAGTGTCATCAGGATCTCGTCCTTGCCGCTGAAATAGCGATAGATCGCCGGCCCGGAGACGCCCGCCTTCTCGCCGATGAGATCCACCCCCACGCCGTCGAAGCCGCGCTCGTGGAATAGGTGCATCGCCGTGCGCAAGATCTGCTCTGAACGGTCGTTACGGTTGGCCATTCCTCAACGGTAGCGCAACTCGGTCAGTGAGCCCGGTATTCGACCGACCGGCGCAACGCAGCCTTTCAGCTCATCCGGTCCGGTGGCGTGCGTTCGGCCAGCCGCGGTGGCCGCTTCTCGGCGAACGCCCGGGTGGCCTCGGCGAAATCGGGCTGCTGCTGGAGCCAACCCTGCGTCTCCGCTTCGTAGTTCAGCTGGCTCGCGAACTCGGCTTCGAAGGTCCGACGGTGTGCCTCTTTGATCGCGCCGACGCTGACCGACAACTCGGCGAAACGCCCGGCCATCGCGACCGCGTCGCTCAGCGCCTCACCGTCCTCGGATAGGCGGTTCACCAGTCCCCAGTCACGCGCCTCAGCAGCCGACAGCCGCCCGCCCAGCAGTGCCAGTTCATTGGCTCGACCCAGCCCGACAACGCGGGGAAGCAGCCACGTCAGGCCCGCATCAGGCATCAGCCCAATCTTCGCGAACGACAACTCGAATCGTGCCGACACAGCGGCGACGCGCAGGTCACACGCCAGCGTCAGCGACACCCCCGCGCCGGCCGCCACGCCATTGATCGCCGCGATGATGGGTACCTGTAGCGACCGCATGGTCATCACCAGTGGGTTCCATGCCTCCAGGAGTACCTGCCGGGCGTTGCCCACATCGCCGGAAATGTCTGCGCCCGCACAGAATCCGCGGCCGGCGCCCGTGAGTACGACAGCGCGGATGCGACTGTCGGCCTCCAACTCGAGGAAAGCCGACCGCAGGATGTCACCGGTCTCCGGGGTGACCGCGTTGAGTCGCGCCGGCCGGTTGATCGTGATCACGCCCACGGTTCCATCGCGCTCGACGAGCACATCGGCGGTGGGTTGCGCGCGGTCGGCGGTGGGAATCGAAGATACCATCGGTTTTACCGTCCTAAGAACTGTCGGACATAGTCGTGCCACTGGACTTGCTGCAGGTCGCCATGGCAGTCCCGCGGCTTCCCGCTCGCCAGCGCGTGAAACAGGCTCTGGTGTCCGTCGTCGGCCACCGCTCACGTCTGTCTTCGCCATCTTGGCGGCGATTGCTCTTCTACCGACTGTTGTGCTGGATTATTTTGAGACAGTAAGTTTATAAATAAGGGTTGTCAACTATCGTTTACCAGAATCCGAGAGTGGCTAGGCCCGGAGTCCGGTCTTTCCGATCTCCGCTAGTAATCCGGGTCAAGACCATGTGTCACGAGGTACCGTGTCAAGACCACGGACCGACAACGATCGTTTACGCCGATGCAAGTCGAGCCGGGCCGCGTTTGGTGACCTGGAAAGGATGCGAAATGCTATCGCCACAGTCCAACCTCGAACCCCTGAAGCGCACTTTTTGGAGCGGGCACGTCGACGATGTCCTCCGGACGGTCCGTATCGACCTCATGGGCGTCGGCTCGCTGGCGGCCGTGCAGGAAAGGCCGCGCACCGCTCCGATCGCCGCGGCCAAGGTGGCCTGAGCATGCCGCGTTGCGCCGTCGTCGGAGCGGGCCTCGCCGGGCTGACGGCGGGCTATCGCCTCCAGCAGGCCGGCTGGCAGGTCGATGTCTTCGAAGCGACCAATTCGCCCGGTGGCAGGGTGCAGACTGTGCGGCGCGACGGCTACGCGATCGACACCGGCGCGTCGGCGCTCGGTTCGACGTACCATGGCTACCTGGAGCTGGCCCGCGAGCTCGGCATCGAAACCCGTGCCACCGCACCTTATATCGCCATCCGCCGGGCCGGCGCGACGCACCTGCTCGACATGAATCACATGGTGCGATCTGGGATGAAGACCGGCGTACTGTCGCTGAGCGCCAAACTGCGCGTCACGCGATTGGCGCTCGACGTGGCGCTGGCCAAAGCGCGCGGCCGGCTGGACTACGCCGACATGCGCAAGGCCGCGCCGATCGACACCGAGAGCGCTCGCACGTATGCGACGCGCGCGCTGTCGGCCGAGCTCGATAGTTACCTGTGCGAGCCGATCGTGCGCACCATGCTGATCGCCGACAGCGACAAGGTGTCCAAGGTGGAGTTGTTCTCCGGGATCGGCAACATCTTCACGGCCAAGATCCTTGCCGTCGCCGGTGGCCAAGGCAGGATGCCCGAGGCGCTGGCCGACCGCCTCAAGGTGCACCTACAGACGCCGGTCACCGAGGTGCGGCGCACCGAAAACCGTGTCCGGGTCAGCCATTCCGGGACGACGTCGGAGTACGACGCCTGCGTGGTCACTTGTCCGCTGCCCGAGGCAGCGGCGATCTGCGTCGACGATCGCGGCGTCCTTGACCCGCTTGCACACAGCCTGGGCTATACCCAATGCGTCAGCGTCGCGGTCGGAACCACCAGGCCACCTGATTGCCCCGCGTTTCTCCTGATGTTCCCGTCGGTGGAGGACCCCGACATCGCCCTGATGTTCCTCGATCACCACAAGGCGCCGGATCGGGCGCCCGCCGGACACGGCTTGCTGAGCTGCCTGTGGGAGACCGGCGCGTCCGAGCGAATGATCGACGCGCCCGACGAGCAGGCCGTCGATCACACCCTGGCCACCGTGTTCGAGGTGTTCCCCGAACTGCGCGGCACCGTCGAGTTCACCCACGTGACCCGGTGGAGAAGGGCGTTGCCGTTCACCCGGATCGGCGCCTACCAGGACATCGGGCGTCTGAACGCCCAACTCGATCCGGCGTCGCCGGTGCAGTACGCCGCCGACTTCATGTCGGCCGCCGGGCAGAACACCGCAGTCGAATTCGGAAGCCGCGCCGCGCGCAATCTGATTCGTGCGGCGGCGCGAGGCTGAATCAGCTGCGTGTCGACGCGGACGAGGCCGCCTTGACGGGCGTCGTCACCGGGCAACGGGGCATCTCGGCTAGTGCGGGTGACGCGGTCAGGGGGTCCCGCCTGGCTTGAACAACGATGCGCGCGCCGCGGTGCGGCACCAGGACGACATGCTTTACCTTCTGTCGTTCGCCTTTGGCCCTGGTGGTCTTCAGCTCAACCCGGCGCAGCACTTCGCGTAGCACGACCCGCATCTCGGCCATCGCGAACGTCGCACCGAGGCAGCGGCGATTGCCGCCGCCGAATGGCAGCCAGGTGGTGGGACTGAGGGTGGCTCCGAGCATCCGATCCGGGTCGAACCGGTCGGGCTCGGGATATTGCTTGGCACTACTGTGCACCAGCCCGATGCCCGGAGCGACCATCACACCGGCGGGCAGGCGATAGCCCGCCAGCTCCACCGGTTTCGTCAGGACCCGGCCGACGTCGAAAATCACCGGGCGAATCCGCAGCGTCTCCTTCGCGATCGCGTCGAGGTACTCGTCGCCCGCGGGATCGCCGGCCGCGCTCGCGTCGGCGGCGCATACCGCCTTCTCGAGTATGTCCGGATGGCGGATGAGTCGCTCCAGCGCCCACGACAGCGCCGTCGCGGTCGTGTCGTGCCCGGCGGTCAGCAGTGTCATGAGTTGGTCACGCAGCTCAGCGTCGGTCATCGTTCGGCCGTCGTCGTGGCTGGCGCGCACAAGCATCGCGAGCACATCGGTGCGCGCGGCGAGGTTGGAATCGGCGCGGCGATCGGCGATCTCGGCGTACAACAGCTGGTCGGCTTCGTCCATGCGCCGACGCACGTATCGCCAGGGGCGCCGGCGCTGCAGGTCGGGATTGGCGATCGCCAGCGAGGCCCACGACCCCAGGTTGAGCAGCTGCGGCATCACTGCCCGCAGCGAGGCCAGCCGGGCCGGATCGCTGGCCCCGATGACAGTCCGCAGAATCACCTCGAGCGTGATCTCCGACATTCGGGGCGCGACCGGGAACTCGGTTCCCACCGGCCAACGGGCAATGTTGGCCGCGGCGACCTCGGCCATCACAGCGGTCTGGCGCGCAACGGCCTCGCGCTGAAACGGGGCAATCATGAGACGACGACGGTCCCGGTGCAGGTCGCCGTCGATCACCAGCACTGAGCTCTCGCCCACAGCACCCGCCAGGATCGAGTTGGCCTCGCCGGCATGGTAAATGGCGGGATCACCGGCAAACACCGCCTTGATGTCGGCCGGATCGTCGAGGTAAACCAGCGTTCCCACCGACGCGACCCGGATCGTGAACACCTTGCCATAGCGGCGCCGACAGGCGGCCACGAAACGTGGCCAGTAGCGCAGCATGAGCATTGTCTGGATGGCCCTGGGGAGCGGGGGTCCGGGCGGCAACGGCGTCGGCCTAAATCCGCTCATAGTCGCAGCATACGAGTATCCGCAGCAGCGGCTAAAGGGCTTTTGAGAACCGGCTGGAGCGGGTTTCAGACTCAGGTCACCGATTGTGCACCGTGGGGAATTCGGCGGAATCGAGGATGCTCGCGCGTTCACGTCGAATGGCTTGACGCACGACCACGAAGTTGACGATGAAGAAGCCGCCGAACGCGGCGATAGGGATCCAGAATGCAAACAGGCCGTTCCACGCAAACGGGCCGCGGTGGAAAAAGAACAGCAACTGATCCGGCAAGATGGTCAGCGAAATCCAGCCGTTCGCGTAGCCGCACCAGCGTGGGAAAACAGGTTCCGCGCTTTTGTCACTCAGCGCGACAACCATCACGGACAGCGGCATGGCGAGGAACACCGTCACGCCGCCCACCAACTGAAGCCAGGCCGTGTCGTTCATCAGATAGACTAGTTCGGCGCCGCGATCCGGTCGGAAGGCGGCCGTTAACCACCAAATTGCCGGATAGAAGGTCAGTACCATGTTTCCCGCTGCGCCAAGCAGAAACGTGTACGCCAGCACACCGGCCGAACCCTCGATGCGCGCGATGAATTGAGACAGCACCGCCGCAAAGGGGATGAATATCAGCGCGGCGAGCATCAGCACGAGCATGCCGATGCGGATACGCGTGTGGTCACTGAGGTAGAGCGCAGCAATATGGCCGGCGTCGGCGGACGGCGCCGTAGGCGGTATGAACCCAGCAAAAGCACCGAAGCCGATAAACACGGTAGCGAGGTAGGCGATGCCGCACCACACTCCGAACATCTGGATGCGGGACTTTGTCAACGGGTCCATTGCTTTTCCTTTACCATCCCGCGAGGTGTGGCGAATGCTGACGGTGATATCCGTACAGTCATCCCTCGCCCGCTCCGTAGGCCAGCTCACCCCTGAGGCGTCTAGAAATTCGATTTAGTGAACGATCGTTAATACTGCCACGTTGCTCAATAGCCAGCAAGCGTCCAGCACCTACAGCGATTTCAGGACGGTGCGGGCGGTGGTCCGGCCGGCCCAGCCGTGCACGCCGCCCATCGGGTGCGCGCCCGCACCGGTGTGCCACGGGCCCGGGATGGGTGTGCGGTAGCCCGCCAGCGCCGCGGTCGGGCGATTGGGGCCCATCTGGTTCAGCGACATGTCGACGACCACGTAGCTGCCTTCGTGCGTCATGTCCCGCAGCTCGTCGGGACCCTTGACCCAGCTGCCGATGACGGCATCGGCGAATCCGGGCACCACCTCGTCGACCTTGCATATGGCCTGAGTGGCTAGCGGCTCGCGGTGCGACGCCCACGCGCTGCCGTCGGCGAAGGCCTGCGGGACCGCCGTGCAGAACAGATACATGGTGTCGCCGGCGCTGCTCGGCGGCACCTGCGAGCGGTCGAAGGCCGACGGCATCAGCGCCCACATCGGGGTCTCGGGCGGAATCGCGCCGTGCATCGCACCGTCGAGCGCGCGGTCGAC
>NZ_LZKE01000040.1:0-12635 GCF_001672675.1 Mycobacterium sp. E2327 | reverse complement strand
GTCGCTGCCGCGGCCCGGCAACGATGCGGTCCGCCGGCCGCTGAGCTCGCGGGTGAGTTGGGCCGGCGCCTCCCCCGCTCCCGCCGCTCCAGCAGCCCGCACCGACTCCCGCCGCGGAACTACCCGAGCGTGGTTGGCGACGCGTCCTGCGGCTGGCCACGTTTGGCCTTGTCAAGCTGGGCCCGTCGCCCGCGCAGCGCCAGGAGGCTCAGTACGAGGCGGCCATCCGAACCCCCCTGCACGGCAACTACAAGGTCGGCGTGCTGGGCAAGGGCGGGGTGGGCAAGACGTCGGTGGCCGCCAGCGTCGGATCGCTTTTCGCCGAGCTGCGCCGCCAGGACCATGTGGTGGCGATCGACGCCGACACCGCATTCGGCCGGTTGAGCAGCCGAATCGATCCGCGGTCGGCCGGCTCTTTTTGGGAACTGACCGCCGACAAGAACCTGCGGTCGTTCGCGGATGTGGTTGGGCGCCTTGGCCGTAACTCCACCGGCCTGCACGTGCTCGGCGGCGAGCCGGCGTCCGGACCGCGCCGGGTGCTCGACCCCGCGATCTACCGGGAGGCCGCGCTCCGATTGGACCACCACTTCACGATCTCGGTCATCGACTGCGGCTCGACGATGGACGCGCCGGTGACCCAGGAGGTCCTGCGCGACCTGGATGCGCTGATCGTGGTGTCCTCGCCGTGGGCGGACGGGGCCTCCGCGGCCGCGCGGACCATGGAATGGCTGTCGGAGAGGGGCCTGACGGGCCTGCTGCGCCGCACCATCGTGGTGCTCAACGATTCCGACGGGCACGCCGACAAACGCACCCGGGAGCTGCTGGCGCGCGAATTCGTCGAACACGGGCAGCCGGTGGTCGAGGTGCCCTTCGATCCCCACCTACGGCCGGGCGGCGTCATCGATGTGGACCGCGAGATGTCCCCGGCGGCCCGGCGCAGGTTTCTCGAGGTGACGGCGACGGTCGCGGGGTATTTCGCCGCCCGGCCACCCCGTGCGCCGCACTAGGGCCGCTGACCGGCACCCAGGCGCGCCCACGGATCGGCGATGGCCTCGATCTTCGTCACGAGGCGACCGCGAATCGTCAGCACGATCGACGCGAAGAGGCGGCGGTCGACGAAGGCCAACACCGCGGGGCCTCCCGCGGGCCCGACGACCAGGGTCACTTCCGGGCCGAGATAGCGCAGCAGGTTGGTGGCCACCGCGTCCGGCCCGTGGTTGATCTGCGGCGGCGGCGCCGGCTCAGCCAGGACCGTGCCCACCCCCCAGACCGTCGGATCCAGCACCGCGGTCAACGCGGCGATGTCGCCGTTGGCGCACGCCGTGATGAACTTCTCCGTGACGAGCTGGTGTTCGGCCGGGGCCACCTCGTTCAATTTCGGTTGCGCCACAGTGAATTTGGTGCGTGCGCGCCGCGCCAGCTGACGACAGGTGCCGACGGGGCGGCCCACCGTCTCGGCGATGCTGTCGAAGGGGACGCCGAACACGTCGTGCAGCACGAACGCGACCCGCTCACCGGGGCTGAGCCGGCGTAAGACCTCGAGCAAGGCGGTACGAACCTCGTCGTCGAGGGTGACCCGGTCGGCCGGGTCCAGCCGCGGCGACGCCGGCTGCGACTCGACGTCGCCCGGCCGCTCGTAGCGGGCGCGCGCCGAACGCACCTGGTCCAGGCAGATCCGGCTCGCCACCACGGTCAGCCAGCCGCGGACGTCGTCGATCTCGTTCAAATCGGCACGCGAGAGGCGCAAAAAGGCTTCCTGCGCAACGTCTTCCGCGTCGCCGACGTCGCCGAGCATCTGATACGCGAGATTCACCAGATACGGGCGATTACTGCGCCAGGCCTCGGCGACCTGGTCGCTGGATGACTGCGACTGGCTCATGAACCTTCGACGATTTGGTTCCGCAAAAAGTTACGCGTTTCGACTGTAACTTTCCCACCTCCGGGGCCGTCCTTGGTGCAGCACTGAAAACTCACGGAAGGACCCTCCCCATGACGATCGTCGTAACCGGAGCGACGGGCAACGTCGGGCGCCCACTCGTTGCCGAACTCCTCGCCGCGGGCGCCCACGTCCGCGCCGTCACCCGCACACCCGATGCCGCCGGGCTTCCGGCCGGCGTCGAGGCGGTCCGCTCGGCCTTCGACGCGCTCCCGGGCGCCTCGGCCGTCTTCCTCAATTCCCGCGCGCTGGGCCCGGACCTGTCCCGGGTCGTCGCGGAATGCGGGCGCGCCGGAGTCACCAAGCTGGTTGCGCTGTCGGCCATCAACGCCGACGACGACTTCTCGCGGCAACCGTCGCGCTTTCGCGGGGACCGCAACAAGGAGGTCGAACAGCTCGCCGTCGAATCCGGCCTCGACTGGGTCAGCCTGCGACCGTCGGTCTTCGTGACCAATTTCGCCGGCATGTGGGGGGCGCAGATCCGCGCCGGGGATATGGTGGCCGGACCATACGCGGCGGCGTCCACGGCACCGATCGTCGAGAGCGACATCTCGGCGGTGGCGGCGCGCGCGTTGCTCACCGATGACCTTGTCGGCCAACGGATCCCGCTGACCGGTCCGCAGGCGTTCACCAACTCCGAGCTGGCCGCGGCGATCGGCGACGTCCTCGGCCGGCCGCTGCGCTACCAGGAGGCGCCGACGGAAGTGGTGCGGCGGAGCGGGTGGGCGCGCCGCTTGCGCACCGGGCTGGTCGGGCTGCAGACGGTCCCGCAGGAATTCGTCGCGCTCGTTCATGGGCTCCTCGAGTGCCGGACCGGTACCCGTCCAGTATCGGCCACCGGCCGCCGGCGAACCTCCGCCCGGTGTGTGCAAACTTTCGCCCGATCGGCCATCGCCCGGCTACGATTCGGTCCGCCGGCCGCTGAGCACGCGGGTGAGTTGGGCCGGCGCGGACCCCGCCGCACGTGGGCGCGATCACAGCAAACTTGGCCGAATTGGTGATCACCCCCGCCGGTCGGCTAGGATCGACCCCGGGGTCGGGACAATCGAAGCCCAAAACTCCCATGTCGGCGCCGTCGTCGACCGCCCGCCGCGACGAATTTACGCCGCCGCCGGTTGCCGGTTAGACTTAACGAAGTTGGCATGTCAGGCGGGTATTGTCATATCGTTTTACGACTTGTCGAAACCAGCTTCAGGCCACCGTTCAACGCTGCACGGACGAATCTCCAACAACGGATCATCCCGCCTGGGGCACAGCCTATCGGCAAGACCGAAGGGGCCAACGGGTCCGAGACCCGCAACCCTCGCGGGTTGCGGCCCCACCGGAGCCGCTCGTAACGGCAGCGAAGAACGTTTGGTGAAGGGTCAGGTGCATATGACGCCCAAGCGCGTCGGGTTATACAACCCCGCGTTCGAGCACGATGCGTGCGGGGTAGCCATGGTCGTCGATATGCACGGCCGCCGCAGCCGCGACATCGTCGACAAGGCGATTACCGCGCTGCTCAACCTCGAACACCGGGGTGCCCAGGGTGCCGAGCCGCGCAGCGGTGACGGCGCCGGCATCCTGATTCAGGTTCCGGATGCGTTCCTGCGCGAGGTCGTGGAGTTCGAGTTGCCCCCCGCGGGCAGCTACGCCACCGGCATCGCGTTCCTGCCGCAGTCCTCCAAGGACGCCGCGGCCGCGTGCGCGGCGGTGGAGAAGATCGCCGAATCCGAGGGCCTGCAGGTGCTGGGCTGGCGGAACGTGCCCACCGACGACTCGTCGCTGGGCGCGCTGTCGCGCGACGCGATGCCGACCTTCCGGCAGGTGTTCATGACGGGCGCCTCCGGCATGGCGCTGGAGCGCCGGGCCTACGTGGTGCGCAAGCGCGCCGAGCACGAACTGGGGACCAAGGGCCCGGGACAAGACGGCCCCGGTCGCGAAACCGTTTACTTCCCAAGCCTTTCCGGCCAAACATTCATCTACAAGGGCATGCTGACCACCCCGCAGCTCAAGGCGTTCTACCTTGACCTGCAAGACGATCGGCTGACGAGCGCGCTGGGCATCGTGCACTCCCGCTTCTCCACGAACACCTTCCCGTCCTGGCCGCTGGCGCATCCGTTCCGTCGCATCGCGCACAACGGCGAAATCAACACCGTCACCGGCAACGAGAACTGGATGCGGGCCCGCGAGGCGTTGATCAAGACCGACCTCTTCGGCGACGACGTGGAGAAATTGTTCCCGATCTGCACCCCGGGCGCGTCCGACACCGCGCGGTTCGACGAGGCGCTCGAACTGCTGCACCTGGGCGGGCGCAGCCTGGCCCACGCGGTGTTGATGATGATCCCGGAGGCGTGGGAACGCAACGAGTCGATGGATCCGGCGCGGCGGGCCTTCTACCAGTACCACGCCTCGCTGATGGAGCCATGGGACGGGCCCGCGTCGATCACCTTCACCGACGGCACCATCATCGGCGCCGTGCTGGACCGGAATGGCTTGCGCCCCTCCCGAATCTGGGTGACCGACGACGGCCTGGTGGTGATGGCCTCCGAGGCCGGCGTGCTCGACCTGGACCCGGCCAAGGTGGTCCGCCGGATGCGGCTGCAGCCCGGCCGGATGTTTCTGGTGGACACCACCCAAGGACGCATCGTCGCCGACGAGGAGATCAAGGCGGAGCTGGCCGCCGAGCACCCCTACCAGGAATGGCTCGACAAGGGCCTGGTGCCGCTCGACGACCTGCCGCAGGGCGAGTATGTCCGGATGCCGCACGAGCGACTCGTCAAGCGCCAGTTGTCCTTTGGCTACACCTACGAGGAACTCAACCTGTTGGTGACGCCGATGGTGCGCTCCGGGGCCGAGCCGATCGGCTCGATGGGCACCGACACCCCGGTCGCCGTGCTGTCCGAGCGCCCGCGGATGCTCTACGACTACTTCCAGCAGCTGTTCGCCCAGGTGACCAACCCGCCGCTGGACGCCATCCGTGAGGAGGTGGTGACCAGCCTGCAGGGCACCACCGGCGGCGAGCGCGACCTGCTCAACCCGGACGAGGACTCCTGCCACCAGATCGTCCTGCAGCAGCCGATCCTGCGTAACCATGAGCTGGCCAAGCTGGTCAACCTCAACCCGGACGACAAGGTCAATGGGCGCCCACACGGCATGCGGTCCAAGGTGATTCACTGCCTGTACCCCGTCGCCGACGGTGGCGCCGGGCTGACCGCCGCGCTCGAGGAGGTGCGCGCGCAGGCGTCGGCGGCGATCGCCGACGGTGCCCGGGTGATCATTCTGTCCGACCGTGGGTCCGACGAGCAGCTGGCGCCGATCCCGTCGTTGCTGGCGGTGTCGGCGGTGCACCACCACCTGGTGCGCGACCGGACGCGCACGCACGTCGGCCTGGTCGTCGAGACCGGTGACGCCCGCGAGGTGCACCACATGGCCGCGCTGGTCGGCTTCGGCGCGGCCGCGATCAACCCGTACCTGGTGTTCGAGTCGATCGAGGACATGCTCGACCGCGGGGTCATCGACGGGATCGACCGCGACAAGGCGCTGAACAACTACGTCAAGGCGGCCGGCAAGGGCGTGCTGAAAGTGATGTCCAAGATGGGCATTTCGACGCTGGCCTCCTACACCGGCGCGCAGCTGTTCCAGGCCGTCGGCATTTCCGAGGACGTGCTCGACGAGTACTTCACCGGGCTCTCCTGCCCCACCGGCGGGATCACCCTGGAGGACATCGCCGCCGACGTCGCCGCCCGCCACAAGGTGGCCTACCTCGACCGGCCCGACGAGCGCGCCCACCGCGAGCTCGAGGTCGGCGGCGAATACCAGTGGCGCCGGGAGGGCGAGTACCACCTCTTCAACCCGGAGACCGTGTTCAAGCTGCAGCACGCCACCCGCACCGGGCAATACAAGATCTTCAAGGAATACACCCGCCTCGTCGACGACCAGAGCGAGCGGCTGGCGTCGCTGCGCGGACTGCTGAAGTTCCGCGGCGATGTGCGGCCCCCCGTCCCGCTGGAAGAGGTCGAGCCCGCCAGCGAGATCGTCAAGCGCTTCTCCACGGGGGCAATGAGTTACGGCTCGATCTCCGCCGAGGCGCACGAGACGTTGGCCATCGCGATGAACCGCCTCGGCGGCCGGTCCAACAGCGGCGAGGGTGGCGAGGACGTCAAGCGATTCGACCGCGACCCCAACGGGGACTGGCGTCGCAGCGCGATCAAGCAGGTCGCCTCCGCCCGCTTCGGGGTGACCTCGCACTACCTGACCAACTGCACCGACATCCAGATCAAGATGGCGCAGGGCGCGAAACCCGGTGAGGGCGGCCAGCTTCCGGGCCACAAGGTGTACCCGTGGGTGGCCGAGGTGCGGCACTCCACGCCCGGCGTCGGATTGATCTCGCCGCCGCCGCACCACGACATCTACTCCATCGAGGACCTGGCTCAGCTGATCCACGACCTGAAGAACGCCAACCCGGCCGCGCGCGTGCACGTCAAGCTGGTCTCCGAAAACGGGGTGGGCACCGTCGCCGCCGGTGTGTCCAAGGCGCACGCCGACGTGGTGCTGATCTCGGGGCACGACGGCGGCACCGGCGCGACGCCGCTGACATCGCAGAAGCACGCCGGCGCCCCGTGGGAGCTAGGGCTGGCCGAAACGCAGCAGACGTTGCTGCTCAACGGGTTACGTGACCGGATCGTGGTCCAGGTGGACGGCCAGCTCAAGACCGGTCGCGACGTGATGATCGGGGCGCTGCTCGGCGCCGAGGAATTCGGCTTCGCCACCGCACCGCTGGTGGTGGCCGGCTGCATCATGATGCGGGTGTGTCACCTCGACACCTGCCCGGTCGGCGTCGCCACCCAGAACCCGGTGCTGCGCGAGCGGTTCACCGGCAAGCCCGAGTTCGTCGAGAACTTCTTCATGTTCATCGCCGAAGAGGTGCGGGAGTACATGGCGCAGTTGGGCTTCCGCACCTTCAACGAGGCCGTCGGCCAGGTGGGGTCGCTGGACACCACGCTGGCGCGGGCGCACTGGAAGGCCCACAAGCTGGACCTGGCGCCGGTGCTGCACGAGCCCGAGTCGGCGTTCATGAACCAGGACCTGTACTGCAGCTCGCGGCAGGATCACGGCCTGGACAAGGCGCTCGACCAGCAGCTGATCGTGATGAGCCGCGAGGCGCTGGACTCCGGCAAGCCGGTCCGGTTCTCCACCACGATCAGCAACGTCAACCGCACGGTGGGCACCATGCTCGGCCACGAGCTGACGAAAGCCTATGGGGGCCAGGGCCTGCCGGACGGAACCATCGACATCACCTTCGACGGGTCCGCCGGCAACAGCTTCGGCGCGTTTGTGCCGAGGGGCATCACGCTGCGCGTGTACGGCGACGCGAACGACTACGTCGGCAAGGGCCTGTCGGGTGGCCGGATCGTGGTGCGGCCGTCGGACAACGCGCCGGCCGACTACGTTGCCGAGGACAACATCATCGGCGGCAACGTGATCCTGTTCGGCGCCACCAGCGGGGAGGCCTACCTGCGCGGCGTCGTCGGCGAACGGTTTGCGGTACGCAACTCCGGCGCCCACGCCGTCGTCGAGGGCGTCGGCGACCACGGCTGCGAATACATGACCGGGGGCAAGGTCGTCATCCTCGGCCGCACCGGCCGCAACTTCGCGGCCGGCATGTCCGGCGGCGTGGCCTACGTGTACGACCCGGAGGGCGAATTGCCGAACAACCTCAACGCCGAAATGGTCGAGCTCGAGGCGCTCGACGAGGACGACCTGGAGTACCTGCGGGGCACCATCCAGGCGCACGTCGACGCCACGGATTCCGCTGTCGGCCAGCGCATCCTCGCCGACTGGCGCGGCCAGCACCGGCACTTCGCCAAGGTGATGCCGCGCGACTACAAGCGCGTGCTGCAGGCGATCGCCGAGGCGGAGCGCGACGGCATCGACGTCGACAAGGCGATCATGGCGGCCGCGCATGGCTGACCCCACCGGCTTCCTGAAATACACACATCGGGAACTGCCGAAGCGCCGGCCTGTCCCGCTGCGACTGCGCGACTGGAACGAGGTCTACGAGGACTTCGACGACGAGACCCTGCGCCATCAGGCAACCCGTTGCATGGATTGCGGTATCCCGTTCTGCCACAACGGATGTCCGCTGGGCAACTTGATCCCCGAATGGAACGACCTGGTACGCCGGGGCCGTTGGCGCGACGCGATCGAACGGCTGCATGCCACCAACAACTTTCCGGACTTCACCGGGCGGCTGTGCCCCGCGCCGTGCGAGCCGGCGTGCGTGCTGGGCATCAACCAGGATCCGGTGACGATCAAGCAGATCGAGCTGGAGATCATCGACCACGCCTTCGACGAAGGCTTTGTGGTGCCGCTGCCCCCGGACAAGCTGACCGGAAAGACCGTCGCCGTGGTGGGTTCCGGCCCCGCGGGCCTGGCCGCCGCCCAGCAACTGACCCGCGCCGGGCACAGCGTGACCGTGTTCGAGCGCGACGATCGCATCGGCGGGCTGCTGCGCTACGGCATCCCGGAATTCAAGATGGAAAAGCGCGTCCTGGATCGGCGGCTTGACCAGATGCGCGCCGAGGGCACCGAGTTCCGCGCCGGCGTCAACGTCGGGGTCGACATCACCGTCGAACAGTTGCGCGGCGACTTCGACGCGGTGGTCCTGGCCGGCGGGGCCACCGCCTGGCGCGACCTGCCCATCCCGGGCCGGGAGCTGGACGGCATCCACCAGGCGATGGAGTTCCTGCCCTGGGGCAATCGCGTCCAGGAGGGCGACGACGTCCTGGGTCCCGACGGCGAGCCGCCGATCACCGCCAAGGGCAAGAAGGTCGTCATCATCGGCGGCGGGGACACCGGCGCCGACTGCCTGGGCACCGTGCACCGGCAGGGCGCGATCGCGGTGCACCAATTCGAGATCATGCCGCGCCCGCCGGAGGCGCGCGCCGAGTCGACCCCATGGCCGACCTATCCGCTGATGTACCGGGTGTCATCGGCGCACGAAGAGGGCGGCGAGCGGGTGTTCTCGGTCAACACCGAGGAGTTCGTGGGCAAGGACGGGCACGTGACCGGCCTCAAGGCTCACGAAGTGACCATGCAGGACGGCAAGTTCGTCAAAGTCGAGGGCTCTGACTTCGAGCTCGAGGCCGACCTGGTGTTGCTGGCGATGGGATTCGTCGGCCCCGAGAAGGAGGGCCTGCTCACCGACCTCGGCGTCAAGCTGACCGAACGCGGCAACGTCGCGCGCGGCGCCGACTTCGATACGTCGGTCCCCGGGGTCTTCGTTGCCGGCGACATGGGTCGCGGCCAGTCACTGATCGTTTGGGCGATTGCTGAGGGCCGCGCCGCGGCCGCGGGGGTCGACCGGTTCCTGATGGGTTCGACGGCGCTTCCGGCCCCGATCAAGCCGACCGCGGCCCCGTTGACGTAGTCACATCAGTCACACCAGAAACAGAAGAATTCAATTCGGCGTTTCTGCCCACGTTTGCCAGACGATTGTTGTCTAATGGTTCTCTGTGGGGCTCATCGCGAAGAAGTCACGGGGGCGTCCCGCTGGAACGGACCGATCGCAGGAGTGGTCACTGTGCATGTCAACCCAATGCCCCGATCGAGGATGGGGCGAATCGCCTGGTCATGGTTGCGTCACCCGGTAAAGAGCCGCGAGTTCCCCGCAAAGCATGAGCGTCTGATCACCGCCGAAGAACTGTTGCTGTTCGGAGTTTAAGCACCAGGTTCACGCGCCGGCGGCGCACAACTTAGTTTGCTCGGTGTGAGGCCGACAAAGCGACCTCACCTAGCCCTCACTTATCCAGCAGTCCGGAATCCCGAATCGCCTCCGCCAATGGCTCCAGCACCGCGGGGTCGTGCGGCGGGGGAAGGTAGACGATGCCGAGGTCCAGCCCTTCGGCACCCAGCGCCGCCGCGTCCTCGATGACCTGTCCGTAGTTGAGGTCCGGCTCCAGGCGTAGGTGCGCCGACAGGGTGATCTCCTTCGGGTCGCGCCCGATGTCCGCGCACCGCGCGGCCAACACGTCGCGCTTCTGCGCGAACAACTCGGGCGGACCGCCGACGAAGTTCCAGTGCTGGGCGTAGCGCGCGGTGATCGGCAGCGTGCGCTTCTCGCCGCTACCCCCGATGCAGATCGGCGGGTGCGGGCGCTGCACGCCCTTGGGCTCGTTGCGGGCGCCCTTGAGTTGGTAGTACTTGCCGGCGAAGTCGGTCGTCTCTTCGCTCAGCAGACTGATCAGCACCTGGCAGGCTTCCTCGAACCGGTCGAAGCGTTCCCGGATGGAGCCCAACTCGATGCCGTATGCGCCCGACTCCTCCTCGTTCCACCCTGCGCCGATGCCGAGCTCGAGGCGCCCGTTGGAAATGACGTCGAGCGCAGCGGCCATGTTCGCCAGCACGGCGGGGTGGCGGTAGTGGATGCCGGTGACGAGGGTGCCCAGCCGCAGCCGCTTGGTCGCCTGCGCCAGCGCGGTCAGCGTCGTCCACCCCTCGAGGCAGGGCCCGCTGCTGTCGGAGAAGATCGGATAGAAGTGGTCGAACGTCCAGCCGGACTCGTAGACCTCGATCTCGTCGGCGGCCTGCCAGACGGCGAGCATGTCGGCCCAGGTGGTGTTTTGGGGTGAGGTTTTGAACGCGAATCGCATGCAACCGACGTTAGTCGATCTTTATGAAGCGCAACTAAACTCCTCGGGACGATGACCGCCGCGCTCGGATTCGACACCAGGATCACCCTGCTGGCCGCCGGGCTGATCTTCCTGCTGGCGCTGGTTCTCGGCGTCTGGAAGTACCGGCAAATCATGACCGCCGACGATCATCGCGCCCATCCGTACGTCGACATCGCGCACCGGGCGGCGTTGCTCTATTCGTTCGCGACGCTGCTGCTGGCGGTGTTCGTCGAACTCAGCGCCTGGCCGGCGTGGGTCAACCTGACCGCGGCGGGCGTCGTCGTCTTCTTTTTCGTCGCCGCCATCCTCGGCTACATCGCCCACGGCGCGCGGCGCGACACCGTCAACCAATTCGAAAACCCCGGCCGCGGCCTGCAAGTGACGATGGTGCTGCTGATCGCCGGCGAGATCGGCGGCTCCGGCGTGCTGCTCGCGGGGTTCGTTGCGGGCCAATTCTTATGACCGGGCCGGGCACACTGGAGCCATGGACCCGGTAGCCGCCCTGCGGCAGATCGCCTATTACAAGGACCGGAGCCGCCAGGACCCCCGGCGCGTGATGGCCTACCGCAATGCCGCCGACATCATCGAGGGCCTCGACGACGCCGCGCGCGAGCGGCACGGCCAGGCGAACAGCTGGCAGACGCTGCCGGGCATCGGGCCCAAGACCGCGAAGGTGATCGACCAGGCCTGGTCCGGCCGCGAACCGGACCTCCTCGTCGAATTGCGCTCGGCAGTAGAGGATCTCGGGGGCGGTGACCTGCGCGCGGCACTGCGCGGGGACCTGCACCTGCACTCGAATTGGTCGGACGGGTCGGCGCCGATCGAGGAGATGATGGCCACCGCGTCGGCGCTGGGTCATGAATACTGCGCGCTGACCGACCATTCGCCGCGGCTGACCATCGCGAACGGGTTGTCGCCGGAGCGGTTGCGCAAGCAGCTCGACGTCATCGACGGGTTGCGCGACCAGTTCGCGCCGATGCGCATTCTGACCGGGATCGAGGTCGACATCCTCGAGGACGGCAGCCTGGACCAAGAACCCGAGTTGCTCGAGCGCCTGGACGTCGTCGTGGCGAGCGTGCACTCGAAGTTGTCGATGGACGCGGCGGCGATGACGCGGCGCATGCTGCGCGCGGTGGCCAATCCGCACGCCGACGTGCTGGGCCACTGCACCGGGCGGCTGGTCTCCGGCGGCCGCGGCATCCGTCCCGAGTCGAAGTTCGACGCCGAGGCGGTGTTCACCGCGTGCCGCGACCACGGGACCGCGGTGGAGATCAACTCCCGCCCCGAGCGCCGCGACCCGCCGACCCGGCTGCTCAAGCTGGCGCTGGAGATCGGGTGCGTGTTCAGCATCGACACCGACGCGCACGCGCCGGGTCAGCTGGACTTCCTGGGTTACGGCGCCCAGCGCGCGCTGGACGTGGGCGTGCCGACCGAACGCATCGTCAACACCTGGCCCGCCGAGCAGCTGCTGGAGTGGACGGCGTCAGTCGGGTAGCGGTGGCATGTCAGGCCTGACCGGTGCCCCCGTCACTGCTGTTGGCGCCCAAGCCGAGCCCGCCGAAGCCGCCGGCGCCGACCGCGCCCCCGTGACCTCCGTCGGTGCTGAACGCGCCACCGTTTGCACCGATGCCGCCCGTCGCGCCTGTACCGGCGTTGCCGGCGTAGGAGTTGGTGTTGACGACGGCGCCACTGCCGCCGCCGCCGCCGGTGCCGCCCGCAGCGTTCCCCGGCCCACCTCCGGCGGCCGCCGGAACGGAGGCGTCCGCTGCCCGGCTTCCTGTGCCACCGGCCCCGCCCGTGCCACTGGCCGTAGCGGCTCCTCCTCCGCCGCCCCCACCGCCGCCAGCGGCGCTAGTCAATTGCGCGGCGCCGCCACAACAACATTTGGAGGGCTCCCCCAGGCCGTCGGGGCCGGCGGCGACGGCGGCAGCGGTGGCGCCGGTGCCACCGGCGGCGGATCGGGCGGCGCAGGAGGGGGCGGTGGCATGTCAGGCCTGACCGGTGCCCCCGTCACTGCTGTTGGCGCCCAAGCCGAGCCCGCCGAA